>NZ_JADYVS010000227.1:0-407 GCF_020194055.1 Bradyrhizobium sp. NBAIM03
GGCTGGAACCGACCTTGACGACAAGGCGGCGCGCATCGGCGATCAGCGAATGCAGGGCCATGGTGGGCGTGTCTCCGAAGGAAGTTTGTTGTGTTTACGCTTGATCGTCGTGGCCGACGTTGTGCAGGCTCGGGTCCAGACGCTGGTCGGGCGCGGCGGCGGCTGCATCCTCTTCGGCGCGCAGCTCGTCGAGGTATTCCTGAATCGCATGAACAAGTGCCTGCGTGCCATCGTGCGTCAACGCAGAAATGCGGTGCACCGGGCCCTTCCACTTGAAGCGCTTCACGAAGTCTTTCACGCGCGCTTCGCGTTCGTCCTCGGGCACCATGTCGAGCTTGTTGAGCACGAGCCAGCGCGGCTTGTCGAAGAGTTCAGCGTCGTATTTCTTCAGCTCGCCGACAATTGCC
>NZ_JADYVS010000228.1:0-407 GCF_020194055.1 Bradyrhizobium sp. NBAIM03
CTACGGATCGTGAACAGGTTCTGAGGCGTCCTCTAATGGTGATGCGGTTTTGTGGAGGGCTTTATAAGACGTCGAACTAGGGTTCTGGGCTGCCAGGGACCGGAATGACCTGGCCGCGAATCTGTGCAGACTTGCCGCGAAACATGGCAACCACCTCCCCGGCCTGGTTTGTCACGCGTACGTCGTAGATGCCGTGGCGGCCGGATAACACCTGCTCGGTTGCCTCGGCTGTGAGGGTGTCGCCGCCGTGCGCCGGGCGCAGGAATTCGACGCTGCAACCAGCCGCCACCGTGTTGTGGTTATGGCTGTTGCAGGCAAACGCAAAAGCCGAGTCGGCGAGCGTGAAGATGAGCCCGCCATGACAGGTGCGATGCCCGTTGAGGAATTCAGGCCGCACCGCCATGGAC
>NZ_JADYVS010000229.1:0-406 GCF_020194055.1 Bradyrhizobium sp. NBAIM03
TCCCAATTGCACGCCAGCGTCATAGATGGGGTCACCCTGGGCAGCAGAGCCAAACCGCGCCAGTGCTGCCACCGCACTGGCGTGACCACTCATGACCGAAGCCGCCAGATGCACCGGGCTGTCCCAATGCTTTTCGATCAGGGCATCCACCGAAAACCAAGGGCCGTGCACGCTACTTGCTGGTGATCGAACAGTGTCTTCTCCCGCCCGTACAGCGTGCGCAGCGAAGCCACATCAGGGGTGGCAATGCCAAGTTCCTCGCTCAAGTGGCGCCACAGGGCGACGGGAACCACCCGAAAGGCATACAGCAGGCGGCCACTCATGCGCAAAAACCCGATATGCAGCGCCAGACCGAGCTTGTGGGCGTCACCCCGGCGCGCATTGATTGCCTCGCGCTCTGCACCAT
>NZ_JADYVS010000230.1:0-406 GCF_020194055.1 Bradyrhizobium sp. NBAIM03
ATCTTGTAGGTTTCAAGAATTTCGTAGGTCACAGTGTCGCGGGTGGCGTTGAAATACTGGCGGCAACCGGCGGCATGGATCCACAGTTCGTGGTGCAGGCCGCGCGGGTTGTCGCGAAAGAACATGTAGTCGCCCCACTGCTCGTCGGTGCAGGCATTCGGGTCCAGCGGGCGCGGGATGTGCGCTTGGCCGGACGCATGGAATTCCTCTTCGGAGCGCAGTTCGCCACAGTGAGGACAGAAGATATGCAACATAGGGAATTTCTCCTGTTAGTGGGCGACGGCCGCAGCGCCGTGTTCGTCGATCAGCGCACCGTTGTGGAAACGGTCGATGGAAAAAGGTGCGGCCAACGGGTGCATTTCACCCTTGGCCAGGCTGGCGGCAAACACGTTGCCTGAGCCTGGGG
>NZ_JADYVS010000231.1:0-406 GCF_020194055.1 Bradyrhizobium sp. NBAIM03
CCGCAGCCGCGACGAGCTGGCGGCGAAGGCCGCCGAATTCGGCCTGCCGTGCATCCTCAAGACCCGCCGCCTGGGCTACGACGGCAAGGGCCAGTTCCGCCTGCGCAGCGAAGCCGACATTGATGCCGCCTGGGATGCGCTGGGTGCACAGGTCGAGCGCACCGGACTGATCCTGGAGGGCTTCGTGGCCTTCCAGCGCGAGGTCAGCGTGGTGGCCGTGCGTGGCCGCGATGGCAGTTTCGAAGCCTGGCCGATCACCGGCAACTGGCATGTCGACGGTGTGCTGTCGGCCAGCGTGGCCCCGGCCGTGCTGTCCGCCGCCGAGCAGCAGGCAGCCATCGGCTATGCACGCTGTGTCGCCGAACACCTGCAGTACGTCGGCGTGTTCGCGCTGGAACTGTTCTGC
>NZ_JADYVS010000232.1:0-405 GCF_020194055.1 Bradyrhizobium sp. NBAIM03
CCCCACTGGCCATCGCTTCCAACGCGACGAGGCCGAATGTTTCCTGATCGCCTGCATGCACGAAACATCGACACTGGCCATGGCGGCGGCCAGGTGCTGCGCATCGCCTTCATAAGCGAGCGCGCGCACGTTCTTGCCGCGCGGAGGGGTCGGGCCCGAGCCGATGGTGACGAGCACGCTTCCGTCGTCGAGCTTGTCTACCGCGTCGCAGAGCACGTGCAGGTTTTTCTCCGGCGCATAGCGGCCGACGTAGAGGAGCACGCGGGCATCTCGCGGCAGGCCCAACTGTTCGCGCCAGCGCAGCGAGCGCCGTGCGGGGTGGAAAAGGCGCGAGTCCACGCCCAGCGGTTGCAGCTCAATGCGCTGCACGCCCAGGTCGGCCACCTTCTGCGCGATGTAGCGGCT
>NZ_JADYVS010000233.1:0-405 GCF_020194055.1 Bradyrhizobium sp. NBAIM03
GGGCAACAGGTGCAGGCCGATGCTGATGGCAATCGCCTGCCAGTGTTGGCCGCGTTCACTCATCGCCCGGCACCCACAGCAGATCGGCATCGGCCGCATCGACGCCTTCGTCGGGTGACGCAAGCGCGATCACCAGTGCCGGTACCTCCGGTGGCAGGTAGCCCGGCACGCCGGTGCCGCGCAGTACATGCCAGCGGCCGGCCACCAGCAGCGCGGGTGCAGGGGCTGCGGTCAGTGCCTGTGCCATGCGGGTGTCGCGGGCCTGTTGCACGGCCAGCATCCCTTCCAGCATCGGTGCGGCGTCTGCGTGCTGGGCCAGCACCACGGCCGACAGGCGTTGCCGGGCGGTGGGCATCGGAAACCGCACCGACGTGTTGGAGGCAAGCAACGCATTGACCTCGGCAC
>NZ_JADYVS010000234.1:0-404 GCF_020194055.1 Bradyrhizobium sp. NBAIM03
CTGAATCTGGTGTTTCATCTGCCCCAAAAAACCGTCCGGAATCCGCCCACGCAGCTTGACAACACCCCGGCGGCGCCATCAATATCGCCAGATGCATTCTCAGCAGACCACCCTCCGTACCGCTCCTGCCCGCACCCTCTCGTGCGTGCGCGGTCTGCTATCCGCTTCCCTACTACGCGTGTAAGCGCGTAGACCTCTCTTTCCCCTCGTTCCGGTGTTTGACCGGTCCGTGCCGTAAGCGGCGACGGGCCTTGAGTGTGGCGCAGTTTGTGCGCCGAATCGTTGGAGCCTCTCATGCACGCCTCGATCCCGCTTTCGCTACGACTACCGACCGGTTGCCAGACCACGCGCCCGTGGCTGTCTGGCCGCCACATCCCGAACCCGATTCCGGCCACCCCGGACGC
>NZ_JADYVS010000235.1:0-404 GCF_020194055.1 Bradyrhizobium sp. NBAIM03
GAACTGTCCGACGTGGCCAAGGGTGTCATCAAGGGCGGCGCGGGCACGGCCAACATGGCTGCGGTACTGGTGGCCAAGACGGTGGGCGGCGACGTGTTCTACGGCTTCATCTCGGCCGTGGCGTTTGCCACGATTCTCGCGGTGGTAGCAGGGCTCACGCTGTCGGGTGCATCGGCGGTGTCGCATGACCTTTACGCCACGGTTTTCAAGCACGGCAAGGCCAACAGCGCCGACGAGCTGAAGGTCTCGCGCATCACCACGCTGGTGCTGGGCGTGATCGCCGTGCTGCTGGGCATCGCTTTCGAGAAGCAGAACATCGCGTTCATGGTGTCGCTGGCGTTTGCGGTGGCGGCATCGGCCAACTTTCCGGTGTTGTTCCTCTCGATGCTGTGGAAGGGCTGTAC
>NZ_JADYVS010000236.1:0-403 GCF_020194055.1 Bradyrhizobium sp. NBAIM03
GCCGTATGTTGATGTTCCCGGTAAGCGATCTGCCGCAGCTGTCGAAGGGCAAAGGCAACAAGATTATCAACATTCCATCGGCAGAAGCCGCGCGTGGCGAGGATGGCCTGGCGCAACTGTACGTTCTGCCGCCACAAAGCACGCTGACCATTCATGTTGGGAAACGCAAAATTAAACTGCGTCCGGAAGAGCTACAGAAAGTCACTGGCGAACGTGGACGCCGCGGTACGTTGATGCGCGGTTTGCAGCGTATCGATCGTGTTGAGATCGACTCTCCTCGCCGTGCCAGCAGCGGTGATAGCGAAGAGTAATATGCCGGGGAGGGCGCTGTTTCCTCCCGCTTGCAAGGAACGCCGGATGAAACGTTAAGTCGTCATCCGGCAGCGTATTCAATCCCCGGAAA
>NZ_JADYVS010000024.1:0-114984 GCF_020194055.1 Bradyrhizobium sp. NBAIM03
GAAGCTGGCGCAGGATCTGCTCAAGCAGGCCAATTATAAGGGCGACCCGATCCCGTACCGCCTGCTCAACAACTACTACACCAACCAGGTCGCGACCGCAGGCCTTGGCCTCGCCATCGCGGAAGGCCTGGCCGGCGCGGGCTGCAACATTGTCCTGCACGACCTCGTTGCGCCGAAGCAGCCCGCGGACGACCTCAGCGCCCGCTTCGGCGTCGAGGTCATCCCCGCCGCTGCCGATCTGTCCGGGCGCGACGACATCGAGAGCATGATGGTCGGCCTGCTCGGCCGCTGCGGAGCTATCAACATCCTTGTCAACAACGCCGTTGTCAGGCATTTCTCGACGATCGAGCAGTTTCCACCCGATCGCTGGGACCAGGCGCTCGCTGTTAACCTGTCGGCGCCATTCCACCTGATCCGCCTTGCGCTGCCCGCGATGAAGCAGCGCGGCTGGGGCCGGATCATCAATATCGGCTCGATCTATTCGAGCCGCGCGGTCGAAGATCGCATCGACTACGTCACGACCAAAGCGGCAATCCTCGGCATGACCCGCGCGGTGGCCATCGAGACCGCCCGCAGCGGAATCA
The DNA here is from genome assembly GCF_020194055.1 of Bradyrhizobium sp. NBAIM03. NCBI lineage: Bacteria > Pseudomonadati > Pseudomonadota > Alphaproteobacteria > Hyphomicrobiales > Nitrobacteraceae > Bradyrhizobium > Bradyrhizobium sp. NBAIM03. The sequence goes on from NZ_JADYVS010000024.1 coordinate 585, forward strand.
CCTGCAACGCGCTCTGCCCGGGTACGCTGCCGACGCCGGCGATCCTGAACAAGATCGCGACGATGGCAGCGAATAGCGGACGCCCCGTCGATGACGTGACCCGCGAATATCTTGGCGAGCGCCAGCCGACGCAGCGCTTCGTCGAAATGGATGCGGTCGCCGCCATGGTCATCTTTCTCTGCGGCACCGCGGCAAATGACATCACCGGCGCCAGCCTGCCCATCGACGGCGGCTGGTCAATCGCATGAGAGCATTGGAATGGGAGTGCTGAGATGACCGAACAACCAGGCCAGACCGTCGTCCTGACCGGCGCTGCCGGCGGCATGGGACGTGCCATCACCAAGGCGCTGCTGGACAGCGGCCGCCGCGTCGTGCTGGTCGATCGTGACGCCGAGGCGCTTCAGCAGCTGGCGGCCACCGTCGGCGACAGGGTGTTTCCGATTCAGCTCGACGTCAGCGATTCCCGGAACGTGGATAGTCTGCCGGAGGCCATCCCTGCTCATTTCAAGCCGGTCGAAATCCTCATCAACAATGCCGGGCATGACATCGGCGGCCGGACACGCTTCGACGCCGGCTCCGCCGACGACTGGTCCAACATCATCCAGACCAACCTGATTGGCCTGATGCGCGTCACCCGCGCGATCCTCCCCGACATGGTCAAGCGCAACGCCGGCCATATCGTCAACATCAGCTCCATCAACGCCGTCCGTGTAGTCCCGGATATGGCGGCCTACAGCACCAGCAAGGCGGGCGTGCACATGTTCACCGAGACCCTCCGGGGCGAGCTGGCGGACACCGCGATCCGGGTCACCGAGCTCCAGCCCGGCCTAACCAGGACCAACATCATCCTGACCCGCTACCGCGGCGACAAGCAGAAGGAAAAGGACTATTTCGACCAGTTCAGGATGGCGCTTGAGCCGGCCGACATCGCCCGCTCGATCGTGTTCGCCCTGGATCAGCCCGCCCACGTTCAAATTGCCGAAATGATGATTCTGCCTGTAAACCGGTATTGATCATTCCAACCAAGGCCCGGACATGGAAAGACGCCGCGAATTGCAGTCGACACTCCGCATCGATGACGTACCGACCGTCCGAGCGATGGTGGCGCAAAAGCTGCGCGAGGCGATCATGTCCGGCACGCTGAAACCGGGCCAGCGCCTGGTCGAGCGCGAGCTTTGCGAGATGATGGGCGTCAGCCGCCCCTCGATCCGCGAAGCGCTACGCGCCCTCGAGGCCGACGGGCTGGTCAATACGGTCCCTCACCGCGGCCCCGTGGTCTCCACGATCAGCCTGGAGGAGGCCCGGCAGCTCTACGCCGCCCGCGCGGTGCTCGAAGGCTTCGCCGGCCGTGAATGCGCCAGGCTTCACGACCCGGAAGTGGCTCGCCGGATCGGGGAAGCCCTGACCCGGCTGAAGGCAGCCGCAGCCAAGCAGGACCTCGTCGGATGCCTGGAAGCCAAGACCGACTTTTACGCCGCTCTGATCGGTGGCTGCCGCAACGCGTTCATCGAGCGCATGCTCAAGCCGCTGCATGACCGAATCCAGCTGTTGCGGATCACCTCGATGTCGCAGCCGAAGCGGATCAACAAGAGCTTGCGCGAGGTTACCGCGATCTGGCGCGCGATCCAGAACGGCGATGCGGACCTCGCCGAGCGCTGCTGCGTCGACCACATCAATGCGGCTGCGGTGGCCGCGCTCGACATGATCGAAAAATCGTCGGCAGCCAAGGAGGCGGCGCCTTCCGACGACTAAAACATTGCCGCCAGGGAGTGTTCGATGACGTATCTCGTACGATCGCTGATCCTGCTTGTCCTGCTCTATCCCTGCCGCGCAGCCATTGCGGAAGACTACCCCACCCGCCCGGTCACGATGATCGTGCCGTTCTCAGCTGGCGGTCCCGGCGACGTGATCGCACGCATCCTCGGCGGCGCGATGAGTGCGACGCTGAAACAGTCGATCGTGATCGAAAACGTCGTCGGCGCCGGCGGCACGCTCGGCACCAACCGTGTGGCCAAGGCGGCCCCCGACGGCTACACGCTGCTGCTGATGCATGTCGGCCAGGCCACAGCACCGGCCCTCTACGCCAAGCTGCCGTTCGATCCGGTCGGCGATTTCGCCTCGATCGGGCTCGTCACCGACGTCCCAATGATCCTCGTGGCGCGGTCGAACTTTCCTGCCAAGGATCTCAACGAGCTGATCGCGCAGATCCGCAACGCCGGCGACAAGATCACCTTCGGCAATGTCGGTCTCGGCTCGGCCTCACAGCTCTGCGGTTTGATGTTCATGAGCACCACCGATACCAAGCTTACCCCGATCTACTACAAGGGCGGCGGCCCGGCGCTGAACGACGTCATCGCCGGCCACATCGACGTTTATTGCGACCCTGCAACCGGGCCGACGCCTTATATTCAGTCGAACACGATCAAGGGCTACGCGATCACGAGCAAGAAGCGGGTTGCAACGCTGCCGAACGTGCCGACCTCGGCCGAGGCCGGCCTTCCCGCGTTCGACGTGACGACCTGGTATGGCCTCTACGCCCCGCGCGGCACGCCGAAGCCCGTAGTCGACCAACTCGTCGGCGCGCTGCAGACCGCGCTGAAGGATCCCGCCCTGATCAATCGGTTTGGTGAGCTCAGCATGTCCCCGGTTGAACCCGAACGCGCGACGCCGGAAGCCCTTGAAGCCTTTCTCAAGGCTGAGATCGGCAAATGGGGAAGGATTATCAAGGCAGCCGGCATCGAGCCGCAATAGGTTAGTTAGAGCGGATCGACCCCGTTGCTAACTGTAAAAGATGCCTCCGTCCACGTTGAGGGCTTGGCCGGTCACAAACGCAGAATCGTCAGACGCAAAGAACGCAACGGGCCCGACGACGTCCTCCGGCTGCCCGAGCCGGTGTAGGTCCGTGACCTTCTCGAAATAGGCGACACGCTCGGGATCGCGGAGATTGTTCATCCCCATCTCCGTCACGATGATGCCCGGGCATACGGCATTGACCGTGATGCCGTAGCCGCCGAACTCCATAGACGACACCCGGGTGAATCCGACCACGGCCGACTTCGACGCGGCATAGTGGGACTGTCCCGGACCGCCCGTCCGTGCGGCGAGCGAGGCGATGTTGACGATCCGCCCGTATTTGCGCTCCTTCATATGTGGCACCACGGCCTGGGTCATCTGGAAGACGCCGCGCGTGTTGACGGCGAAGGTCTGATCCCATGTATCCGTCGTCAGCTCGTCGATGGTCGCCAGCCTGAGGATGCCCGCATTGTTGACGAGGACATCGACGTGCCCGAGACCCTGGACGGCTTCAGCCACCGCACGCCTGCAATCGCCGATATCGCTGACGTCGCCCAGCACCGGGATGCAGCGGCCGCCAAGCTTGCCGACCTCGGCGACGGTCTCGAGCAGAACCTTCTCCTGGGCCGCGATGTCGGTCAGCGCGAGATCGTAGCCTCGCTTGGCAAGGCCAGTGGCAATCGCACGGCCAATGCCGCGGCTTGCCCCCGTCACGATCGCATGTCGGGCCATGTTGCGTTCTCCCCTGTTATTTCCAATGAATGTTGGTTCTTTACCGGCGTTGAAAAGATCAGGCGCGAGCCGGCTTGCGGACTGGCAAGGTGTTCATGGCCTTCACGGTTTCCTCGAAGGATACGAGATTGGCGCCCGAACCCAGCCCCGTCGCGACGATCGCGGCCGTCGCGGTCGCGAGCTTGGCGCAGTCGAGCAGGTCCCAGTCGCGAGCCAGCCCCGCGATGAAGCCGCCCGTATAGGAATCGCCGCATCCCGACGTATCGCGAACGGCAACGTCGAACGCCGGCACCGTGAACTGGCGTCCGTCGCGGGTCATCACGAACGAGCCGTCGGCGCCGAGAGAGATGGCGCAGGCCCCCGCCCCCTTGTCGATGAAGAACCGCGCGCATGCGGCGGGATCGTCGGTTCCCACCATGGCACTGGTCTCGTCGATACTCGGCATGAAGAAGTCAACGTAAGGCAGCAGAGGCTCGACCAGCGCCAGCGTCTCACGCCGCGCCTGGATGAGATCGAGCGTCGTCGTGCAACCAGCGGCTTTCGCGTCCTGCAGCAATGCGACGGAAGGCGCTCCATCCATCGCAAGTAGAGAGCCGACCCCGCCGAGATGGAGAATTTTGCTCCGGCATGCGGCTACTTGCGTTTCGGGCGCGATCCGCCATCGGGCTGAGGCGCCCCTCGCATGCATGACCGGACGCGAGCCGTCGGGCCGGATCGGCAAAATCGTTGCAGAGGTTGGAGCGCCGGTCATTCGCTCCATCAGAGCGATATCGATGCCTTCGCGCTCCAGCGCGTTCAGCATCCAATCAGCCTTCTCGTCGGAGCCGACGGCACCAACCGCGAGCGCCCTCAAGCCGAGCCGCGCGCAAGGAACGACCGTTCCGCCGGCCGTGCCGGCGACCGCGAGCCGGATTTCCTCGATCAACAACCGGCCACCTCCGGGTGGGATCTCGGTAACGGGGACCCCGAGAATATCCAGGATGTAAGTGCCGCAGACGCTGACGTCGTGAGTGTAGGCCATGAGTTCTCGCAAGGCAGGGGATTATTCGTGATCTAGCTCGACAGCTGGGTAATCTTGGGCGCGCCCTCGCTATCGCGCAGGCCGTAATGCCCCCATCGCTTCAGGATGCTGTCGATCTCCTCGTCCGGTAGCAGCGGAGGAGAGCCGAGTTGAAGACAGCCGTGATACTGCTTGGCGAGCACCTCGACCTCCACCGCGAGCCACAAGGCTTTGCGCAGGTTGGGACCGATGGCGATCAGCCCGTGATGTGCGAGGAGGCAGGCGCGGCGATAGCGAAGCGCGTTCAGGGCCGCCTGCGACAGTTCGGCCGTACCATATTGCGCATAGGGCGCGCAGGGGATGTCGTTGCCGCCGGCCGCGGCAATCATGTAGTGAATCGCAGGGATCGAGCGATTCATGATCGCGATGATGGTGCAGAAGACCGGATGGGCGTGAACGACGGCGCCGACCTCCGGCTTCGACTTGAGGATGTCGAGGTGAAAACGCCATTCGGTCGACGGAACATTGCCGGCCGATGCAGTCCATGAGCCGTCCCACTTCATGGCCACGATGTCTTCGGGCTTCATGCGGTCGTAGGGAAGACCGGACGGCGTCAGCAGGATGCCGTCGTCGGCTCGAACGCTGATGTTTCCGGACGTTCCCTGGTTGATGCCTTGCGCCGCCATCTCGCGGCACGCGTCGATGATGGATTGACGAAGTTCGAGCTCTGCTTCGCGGCCGGTCATACCTTGCTTCCACCCTGGTTCATGCACTTGCTCCGAGCTGGACCTGACGGTCGACCAACAGCCAGGTGGCTCGCGCGGTCGCCAGCACCTCCTGCTCGGCATCGAGCAAAGCACTCTCGGCAAACAACTTGCGGCCTTCCCGCCCGGTCGGCCACGCCACCACCGCACATCGATCTCCGGGACGCGGCCGGCGTTCGATCCGAGCGGCCATGCGTCCGAGCAGCGCCGTTTCGTCGCCCTTCAATCCCAGGTGACGGGCGCCAACGCTGCAATAGCCGGTCGGGCAATCGAGAGCGGCCCAGACGAATTCGGGCGCGACATGGCCGTCCGCACCGGACAGGCTCCCATGAGGTACCCAGGAGGCCGCGAACACGACGGGCTTGCCCGGGACAGCGCCCGCCTGCAGCGGGCCTGCGAAGATGCGAAGACCATCGCCGTGACCACGCGCGGGGCCACAGACAAAACAAGTCGGAAGGTTATGAGTCTGCTCTTCGTAGGGTGTTCGGCCGGCCGCCTCTTCGGCCGCCTCGTAGCTTACCCTGGGAACGTCCGGCACATCGATGTCTGTTGCACGCACCGTCGCGAGCAGCTTGTCGTTCTCGCGCAACTCGATCCCGCCGTCGGCCCCCGTCAGCACGTCGAGCGACCGCTCCAGCGGCGGCGGGGCGCGCAACGTCACTTCGGCGTCTCCACTGACGTGCCTTGCGAGACATCCGCATACATAACCGCCGTTGCCGGAGTTGGGTGGGCCCCGGAAGCGCCTGTCGATGACCAGCGATACCATTGCAGCTCTCGTTCGCGGCGTTTAGCGTCCCATCGCGAAGAACTCGTCGTTCGGACGCATGCTGGTGACGTTGGCGAGGCGGTTCGACATGCCGAAGAATGCAGCGATGGCTGCGATGTCCCAGACGTCCTCCTCGGTGAATCCATGTCCCTTGAGATCCACGAGGTCGGAATCGTCCACCTCATAGGCGCGCACCGAGACCTTCATCGCGAAATCGAGCATCGCCCTTTGCCGCGCGGTGATATCGGCCTTGCGGTAGTTGACGGCGACCTGGTCCGCAATCAGCGGATTCTTCGCGCGCACGCGCAAGATGGCGCCGTGCGCGACCACGCAGTACTGGCATTGATTGGCGCTGCTGGTCGCGACGACGATCATCTCGCGCTCGGCCTTGGTGATCGGCCCCGGCTTGTCCATGAGAGCGTCGTGATAGGCGAAGAACGCCCGGAACTCGTCCGGACGATGCGCGAGTGTCAGGAAGACGTTCGGGACGAATCCAGACTTCTCCTGAACGGCCTCGATCCGTGCGCGGATATCCTCCGGCAGCGTCGCGATATCGGGAACGGGAAAGCGGCTGATCGCGGTTGCAGACATGTTCCAAGCTCCTGTTAGACTGCCGCAAGCGCGACGAGCGTTTCCTGATAGGCCTCGAACGCATCGCGCCGATCGGCGGCGTAGGGCTCGACCCGCACCAGGCAGGTATGGGCCGAGCAGCCCTGGCCGAATTGAGACGTGCCGATGTCGAGCGTGAGCACGTTCGGATTGCCGGCGACCTCGAGGCCGCTATTGCCGGTCGGTGTGAACCAGGCGCCGGTCGGGAGCACAAGCACCCACCGGCGGACCTCGTCGCTGACCTCAGCAGTCGCAAGGCATTCCCCGCGGTCGTTCCAGATGCGGATCGTCTGGCCGTCGACGATGCCGAGAGCAGCCGCGTCGTCAGGATGAAGACGGGCCTGTTCACGGCCATTGCGTTTCATGACGCGGCTCGATGGGCCGGTTTCAAGCTGGCTGTGAAGACGGCCGGCCGGCTGATGCGAGATGAGGTGCATTTGGCCAGCTTCTGCAGTGCCGAGCCATTCGGCGGGCTCGATCCAGGCAGGATGCGAGCGGCAGTCGGGATAGTCGAGCCTGGCAAGCGTCTCGCTGCCGAGTACGATCTTCCCGCTTTCGGTGTTGAGCGGGTATTCCTCGGGCTCGTTGCGGAAGTCGGCCAGGAACGTGTGGTCTGCCTTGACCGGGCAGTGGGCATAGCCGGATTCCCAGAACGCATCGAACTCCGGCATGGCGAAACCAAAGCGCTTCGAAGCGTCGTCCCGGCAGGCTTCGTAGAGATGCCGGACCCAACCCATTTCGTCGCGGCCTTCGTTGAAGCGCTCGGCCACACCGAGCTTGCCTGCAATCGCGTTGAAGATATCGAAGTCGGAGCGGGCTTCGCCCAGCGGCTCGATGGCCTTCTTCATGGCCAGGATGAAGTCGGAGCGCCTGTTGCCGGCAAGATCGTTACGCTCGATCGACGTGGTTGCCGGCAGCACGATGTCGGCCCGTTGGGCTGTCGCGGTGAACATCGGGTCCTGCACGATGATCGTTTCGGGCCTCGTCCAGGCTTCCGACAGGCGGTTGAGATCCTGATGATGGTGGTAAGGATTGCCGCCCGCCCAATAGACCAGCCTCGTATCCGGATAGGAGCGGATCTCGCCTTCATAGCTGAATGGCCGACCGGGATTGAGCAGCATGTCGCTGATGCGCGCCACCGGGATGAAGCTGTCGATCGGCCTCTTCAGCTGTGAAATGGCTGGAGACTTGCCGAGATTGAGCGGGGCCCCGACACCTCCCAGCGAAGCATAGCCGTAACCGACACCGCCGCCCGGCAGCCCGATCTGGCCGATTATCGAGGCCAGTCCGAGCGCCGCCCAGAACGGCTGTTCGCCGTGATGGGCACGCTGCAGACTCCAGCTCACCGTCAACATGCTCCGCGTGTCGACCAGGCGCCTTGCGAGCTCGGCAATCTGGCCTGCACCGAGCCCGCAGATGCCGGCGGCCCACAAGGCGTCCTTTCGTCCGCCATCCGCCTTGCCTTCGAGATAGCGAAGAAGACGATCCGCGCCGCTGGTGCAGCGCGCAAGGAAATCCGTGTCGTGCCGGCCGGCCTTCACGATCTCGCCGGCGAGGCCGAGCATCAGCGCAGTGTCGGCGTTCGGCCGGATCGGCCACCATTCGGCATCGACCCAGTCCGGCAGATCGTCCTTCAGCGGTGAGACGTGGATGACCTTGACGCCACGCTCGACGATTTTCCTGAGATAAGTCTCGAGGCGGTGGCTGCCAATTCCTCCGGCCTCGTTTTGCGCGGTTCGTGGCGACAGAGCGCCGAACACCACCAGCGTCTCGGTGTGCTGCGCGATCGTGTCGAGCGTATTGGCGCGGCCGCCACACGCGTCGTCGTTGCCCAGCGTGTGGCGCAGGATCACCGGACCCGCCGCGATGGAATAGGTATCGACGTGCCGGGTGAAGCCGCCAACCAGATTGAGCATGCGCTTCAGAAGCGAAGAGGCATGATGCAGGCGCCCCGAATTCGTCCAACCATAGGAGCCCGCAAAGATCGATGCGTTCCCGAACGCGTCGGCGACGCGGCGCACTTCGTCGGCAACCAGCGTCGTCGCCTCGTCCCAGCTGACAGGAACGAACTTCTCTCGGCCACGCCCGCGGCGATCGCTGTTTTCGCGCTTGTCCAGCCAGCCGGAACGGACCATCGGCCGCAGCACGCGCCGCTCGGGATTTGCCCATTCGGCAATAGAATGGATGATCGGGGACGGCGCCGGATCGTGCTGGAACGGCTCGATGCCCACGATGCGATTATCCTCGACGAGGATCGTGTACGCACCCCAATGGCTGCAATGCGGGATCCGTTTGATCCTGCTCATGCGTCCACCGCTCCAAGTTCGCGCCGCATCTGCGCGGCGAACTCGGGATAGGTCTCGGCGAGTTCGTCGAACACGCGGCCGCGGAGCAGATCGAGTGTCGATCGATCGGGCAGCGCGGTCTGCCGCGGCTCGGCTTCATGCTCGAATCGAAAGCCGGTCGCTTGCTTGATCTCCGCAAGATCGTGCCCGGGGTGAACACTGTCCAGCTCGAACCCCGGCCGCGTCTTGTCGAATCGAAAGAGTCCCTTGCCGGTCAAGAGAGCCACGGGGCCGCCGCTCCGGAAGACTCCCTCGGGACTGACGCCGGGGGCACTGATGAAGTCGACCTTCTCGACGAAGACGCGCGGCGTATGCTCCTCGCGGAACAGGATGACCCGCGGCACGACGAAATAGAGATAGGCCGACCCGAACGAGCCGGGCCAGCGCACGCTGGAGCGCGGATAGTCACCGGTGCCGACGAGGTTGACGTTGCCAAGGCCGTCGATCTGGCCACCGCCGAGGAAGAACGCGTCGATCCGGCCCTGACCTGCACAATCGAACAGCTCCGCCGAACCGTTGGTGAAGAAATTATGCTCGACAGAACCGAGGATGGAGAGGCGTGGACCAACGGCGCCACGCGCCTCCTTCATTGCACGCAGCAGCATCGCGCCAGCGGCAGGAATCGGAGAGGAGGCGCCTACGGCAACATGCCTGACGCCATCGAGCAACCGCGCGATCGTGCAAATCAGCACTTCGCGAGGGAGAACGTCCGACATCACGCGGGCTCCATCTGCGCCTGCGCCATATAGGCCGAGAAGCCATCGGCCGTTCGCGCGACCTTCGCATAACGCGCGATCTCCGCGCTATCGGCGGGATACTCGCCCCATAAACCGTATGGCCATGCGCCCTTCGGTGCGCGCGCGACTGCCGTGACGTAGAGTGCCGGCAGCACGCCGGCCGCGCTCATCTCGTCGGCGAGCAGATTTTCCTCGACGATGCGCTCCACAGTGACGAGAACTGTCTGCGAAGCGTAGGCCATTGCGGCAAGCTCGCGGCGTCGCCCGATCCAGACATTGCCGAAGCGATCAGCCATCGGCACATGGAAGATCGTGACGTCAGGCTTGATGGCGGGAATCAGCACGATCGGATCGCCTCCATCCGCCAGCGGATTGTCGACGACGCGCCAATCGTCGCGGTGGCGCAGCAGATCCGTTCCGATCAGCCCGCGAAGGGGCATGAAGGGGCTGCCCTTCTGCGCCGCCATCAGGCCCGCATGGATGGCAGGACAGGTCGCGTCCTTCAGTCGAACCGCGCCTTCCTTGACCGCCGCGTTGAACCGGGGCGCTCCACCTGCTTCGCCCAGCGAGACCGCACTGGTCTCCACCGTCCGGACCAGACCTGCGCCGACAAGCTGGTCGAGCTGCAATCCGCCGGTTGGCACGCAGACCAGATCGAGATCGCCCGCGCCATGCTCGATCATTGGACGCGTCATGGCCATGGAGACGCCGGCGTAATCGACGGGCAGCGCGACGCGCATGCCCGGCTCGATGTGCTTCGCCATGACGCGAGGCTCGCTCAACACCATCATCCTCCCGGCTTTGTTCTATATTGTAGAACGCAATTCCAAATTATGTTAGGCGGATTTGGACGATGCTGTCAATCCGGCTTCGCCGGCGGAGCCTTCATTTCCAGGACTTTCGCGCGCAGCCGGCCGCAGCAGCGCACCTTTGCGCCGCGATCAGGCGGCGCGACTTGACAAGACGACGCGCTGCTCCAACAATAATTGGAATGACGTTCTATAATATAGAACATACTGGGAGGATAGAATGGGCGAGCCTTCGGCTCAGCGTGCGATGCGCTCTGGCGATGCGAACGTTCGGACATTGCCGACCGGCCGCCTCCGGGACCGCGACGCGTTCGGATCGAGCATTGCCGTCCGTGAAGCGGTGAAAGCTTACGGCAACTTTCATGCGGTCGACCGGATCAGCATCGACATCGAGCCCGGCGAGTTCATCACGCTTCTTGGCCCATCCGGCAGCGGAAAAACGACGCTGCTCAACCTTGTCGCCGGATTCCAGAGCCTCGACAGCGGCGAGATCCTCGTCGACGGCAAGCCGGTCCACAACGTACCCACGCACAAGCGCGGCTTCGGCATGGTGTTCCAGAGCTACGCGCTATTTCCGAACATGACGGTCAGCCAGAACGTCGCGTTTCCGCTTCGGATGGCGGGGGTCGACCGGGCGACTGCGGAGCGGCGCGTCGCCGAAACGCTGGAGATCATGCGGCTGACGGAGCATGCGACGAAGTCTCCCTCGCAAATGTCGGGTGGACAGCAGCAGCGCGTCGCGATTGCCCGCGCCATCGTCAGGAAGCCCAAGGTCGTGCTGATGGACGAGCCCCTCAGCGCCCTCGACCGGCGGTTGCGCGAGCAGATCCAGATCGAGATCCGCGACCTTCACCAGACCATCGGCAGCACGATCCTGTTCGTCACCCATGACCAGGGCGAAGCCCTGACGATGAGCGACCGCATCGCGGTACTCAACGCCGGCAAGATCGTTCAGATCGGCCGCCCCCTGGACATCTACCGGCATCCGACTGATCGCTTCGTCGCCTCGTTCGTCGGCGAGAGCAATCTGATCGAGGGTGAGATCCTGCAGAAGCGCGGATCGACACTGACGATGAAGAACCGTGCAGGATACGTGTTCAGCGCCGAAAGCCGGGACACGATCGACGTCGGACGCGCAACCGTGCTCGTGCGTCCGGAACGCATCGCGGTGTCGAACGAGCCGGCTGCGAATTCCACGCCCGTCAGCGTCACGTCTGCGATCTTCCTCGGCGAGATCCTGCGGATCGAGGCGCAAATGGAGGGCGGAGATCCGCTCCTGATCCGCTGCACCGACATGGCCGACCGGCCGCTGCCGGCCGTCGGCGATCGTCTGCACGTGAGCTGGGGCGCCGCGGATTGCTGGGTGCTTGCATGACCGCGGCATCGATCGGCACCCAGGCAGGCCGTCCTGCGGATCTCGATCTCGTCAGGAGGTTGAAGGATCCGGCGCTGCTGCTCCTGCCCGCGCTCGCGTTTCTGGCCTTCATCTATCTGCTCCCGCTGATCGATCTCATCCGCATCAGCGTGAGCGGGCCGTCGTGGTCGACCTATTTCGAGCGGGTGTTCGCCATACCGCTCTATTGGGATTCGCTCGTCCGCACGATGCAGATCTCGGTCACCGTCGCCGGACTGTGCCTGCTGTTCGGATATCCGACGGCGCTGCTCATTCACCGCAGCCGCGGCATGACCCAGGCCCTGATCGCGACCGCGATCGTGCTGCCCTATTTCATCGCCATCCTGATCCGAACCTACGCCTGGATGGTCCTGCTCGGCCGCAACGGGCCGGTCAACAAGCTGCTGGTTTCGGTCGGAATATTGAGCGAGCCGGTGCAGCTCCTCTTCAATCGCGGCACGGTGCTTCTCGGCATGACCGCGGTGCTTCTGCCGCTGATGGTGCTGACGATCTATTCCAGCGTGGCGCGCCTCGATCAAAGCCTGACCCGCGCGGCGCTGGCCAGCGGCGCCGGGCCCATTGCGGCGTTCTGGCGCGTGTTGCTGCCGCTGACCCTACCCGGGATGGGCGCCGGCTTCCTGCTGGTCTTCGTCGCAGCGATCGGGTTCTTCATTACGCCCACGCTGCTCGGGGGACCCGGCGACCAGATGTTTGCCATGCATATCACGCAGCAGGCGGACTCGGTCACATCGGAGGGATTCCTGCAGGCCTTGGGCGTGGTGCTGCTGACGATCACGCTGGCGGTGGTCGCGGTGGCCGGACGCTTCCTCGGCTTCGAGTTCATTTGGGGCGGCCGCAAGCTGACCGAGGCCGTACCGACGACGACTAACCGCTACGCCGCCGATGACGGCCGCCGTAGTTTCGGCGCCTCAGCTGCCGACTTGATAGGCTGGCCGCTTCTGAGACTTTTCGGACGACTGCCGGCGAGCTTCGGGACCTGGACGGTTCGCCTCATGGGCGGACTGGTCATTACCGTTCTCATCCTGCCGATCATCGTGGTGATGATCATTTCCTTCAGCAGCGCAAGCTATCTGACCTTCCCGCCGCCGGGCTTCTCATTTCGCTGGTATGAGCAGTTCTTCTCCGATTCGAACTGGATGCGGGCGTTCTGGACATCCTTGGTCGTCGCGGCGATGTCGGCCGGAATCGCGATCGTGCTGGGCGCGTCAGCCGCCCTCGGCATCGTCAGGAGCAGCATTCGCGGCAAGTCCACCATCATGCTGCTGCTCGTAAGTCCGATCATCGTGCCTCCGGTCGTGCTCGGCCTGTCGCTCTACAGCCTGTTCCTGCGTTTCGACCTGGTCGGCTCCGTCTTCGGCCTTGCCGCGGCGCATGCGATCGGCGGCCTTCCCCTCGTCGTGGTGATCCTGTCCGCATCGCTTCAAGGCGTCGATACAAGGCTCGAACAGGCGGCTGCCGTCCATGGCGCATCGTCCCTGACGGTGTTCCGCCTGGTGACGCTGCCGGCCATCATGCCGGGCCTCGCTGCAGCGACATTCTTCGCCTTCCTGCACTCGTTCGACGAGTTGGTGCTGACGCTGTTCCTGTCGAGCGCGGAGCTGAAGACGCTCCCGCTCATGCTGTGGGGCGACATCAATTACCGGCTCAATCCGGTGCTGGCCGTGGTCTCGACGCTGGAGGTGCTGCTGGTGGTCGCAGGGCTCGTCCTTGCACGGCCCGTTCTCGCCACGTCGCGGAAGGCAACGTGACACAGATCAATTTCAACTGGAGGAAAGAGAAAATGCTGGGAATGAAACGCTGGCGACTGTCGGTTTCCGTATTGGCCTCGGCCCTGTGCATCGCGATGGGGACGGGCCCGGCTCAGGCTCAGAGCAACGTCGTGATCATGCAGGACCCGGGCGGCGGATATGGCGATGCATTGCGCAAGGTCATGTACGATCCGTTCGAGAAGGCGACCGGCATCAAGGTGGTCACCGTCCAGGAGGCGCGTAGCGGCCCACGCATCAAGGCTCAGGCCGAGGCCGGCAAAGCTCAATGGGACCTGACGTTCATCTTCGACCAGGAGACCAAGCTGCTCGGCGACTGTTGTCTCGCCGACATCGACTATTCCAAGCTGTCCGACGCGGCCAAGCAGACGCTGGCGGCCATGCCGGACAATCTGAAGCGCAAGAAGGGCGTGGCGCTGCAGGTGATCGGCGTCGGCCTCGTCTACAACAAGGACAAGTACAAGGGCGAGAACGTGCCGACCAGCTGGGCCGACTTTTGGGACGTGAAGAAATTCCCTGGCCGGCGCTGCATGCCCGCCTGGCCGCGTTTCGTCTTCGAGGCGGCGCTGATGGCCGACGGCGTAGAGAAGAGCAAGCTCTACCCGATCGACATGGAGCGGGCGCTGAAGAAGGTCAAGGAGATCAAGCCACACATTGCCAAATGGTGGACGACATCCGCACAGCCGCCGCAGCTCCTGCTCGACGGCGAGGCCGACATGTGCATGGCCTACACCGGTTCGATGAGCAAGCTCGCCCTGGAGGGCGCCCCGATCGAGCTGACTTTCAATCAGGGCTTCATCTACTACGACTTCTTCTCGATTCCCAAGGGAGCGCCGAACTACGACAACGCGCTGAAACTGCTGTCCTGGCGGCTCGAGCCCAAGCGCGCGGCGCAGCTCACCTCGACCTTCCCGGTCGCCCTTCCCTCCCAGGTCGTCTTCGAGGCCGCAACCGACAAGAAGCTCGCGCGCTACTGGGCCAACAACCCGGACAACGTCTCGAAAGCGATCGAATGGAGCCCGGATTATTGGGGCGCGACTTCGCCGGCTGGAAATTCCACCAATGAAGAGTACGGGCAGGAGAAGCTCAACGCCTTGCTGGCCCAGTAAGCAGGCTGATCAGCCCCGATCCGAAAGGATCGGGGTTAATTCCACACCCGGGCTATTGCCGTTCGCGCGGCCATGCTAGATCGAGTGAAATATCATTCTATTTTGGCTGGTGGATGGATAAGGCTTTTACCAAGGGACTGCGTCTCCTGGAAGCACTTGCTCTGAGCGAGCAGCCCCGCGGCGTCACTGACCTCGCGAGCGAGCTGAAGCTCACCAAGAGCAACGTGCATCGGCTGCTGATGACTTTGCAGTCTCAAGGCTATGTGCGCCAGATCCCCCCGCACAGCACCTACGAGCTCACGACCAAGATCTGGGCGCTCGGCAGCCATGTCATCCACCGGATGGATCTCATCAACGTCGCGCGACCGGCAATGACGAAGCTTGCCGAGATCACCGGCGAAACCATTCACCTGTCGGTGCTCGAGGACACCGACGTGGTCTATGTCGACAAGATCGAAAGCGCTCACCATATCCGCGCCCATACAAGCGTGGGTATGCGCGCACCCGCTTTCACCATGGCGACAGGCAAAGCGATGCTCGCACATATGCCTGATGACTACCTGGAACGGTTCCGGCCGCATCTGAGGCGCTACACGGAAGCGACGCGAACGACGATCGAGGAGCTGCGGGAGGACATCGAGCTGGCACGCGCGCAGGGCTACTCCTCCGTCCTGCACGGCGAGTGGCGCGAGGGCATCGCCGCCTGCGCTTGTGCCATCCTCGGTCGTTCCGGCGAACTCGTGGGAGCGATTGGCATGTCCGGGCCCGACAGCCGCATCAAGCGCAAGCAGATAAAAGAATATTCGGTTCACGTGATGGAGGCAGCCCGAACCATCGGCGCTGCCCTCGGCTATTCCAGTAGGCCGGCGGCATATCCAGCAATGCGAGGCGGTCCTAGACAGTCACATCAATCACGACGAGCCACCTGATCTTTCCAGGACGGCGTTGGTGCCGGGCAACGGAAGCAGCCGCTGCTCGTCCATCGCGGACTTCAGATCGAGGTCCGCACCCGTATACCCGGCCAGGAAGTGAGCATCCCCCGCTCACTCGCAAAAGCCGAGGGCGACAACGGCATCGGCTTCACGGACGCGCTTGATTCGCTCGACCGCGCCCGCGCCGCCGATCGCAGCGGCGACATCGACGCGTGCAGCCGGGAGATCGCACGCGCGCGGGCCGTCCTGAGATAGCAAATGCCGCTCAAGGGTCGAAGGCAAGGCGATGCGCGCAACGCGGTCGTGCAGCCGTGGGAGCAGGACGTGCGTTCTGGAAATACCCGCCCGAGCGCAGGTTTCTAATGTCAATGCAATCAGGTGGAGCCTTCTCCATGCATAAACAGCACTCATCGAACAATAGGCCACACACGGGCCGGGATCGCGCCGAGCCTTCTTGATAAATTTCAGTGCGATGCTTGCTGCGTCTTGCACCTGCCGCTAGGGGTTCGATCTGCGTCCGACTTCAGCATCCGGGCGGCAGCACCGGCGACACGCCGGGCGTTGGTGCTGCGCCTGAAGCGTTCGCCGGCAGCACAGTCGCAGGCGAGCCGAGATTGATCGAGACGCCTTCCATGCAAGCCGAGCTGTTCGGGCTGGGCACAACCGCAGCGTTCGGGTCTATACCCGTCCCACCGGCACCACTGGCTTCCGCCTGAATCGTACCAGGTGCGGGGCTTGTAGCCACTTGCGGGATCGACAATGGCAGGGACGCAGCGCTCGTCACCTCTCCCCCCGGCGTCGAGCTGCATCCGACCGTCGTACCTGTTCCTGAGGGCGCAGCTGAGGAGATCGTACCGGTGGCGCTGCTGTTCCGCCTTATCACCGGCAGCAACGGCGCCGCGATGTCCGGTGGTACAAGGCCTGTCGGCGATACGGTCGGCGTCGCCGGCACCGGCGTCGGCGATGACGACGGCGGAGCGCAGACGACCACCGTCCCCGGCGTCGTCGGATCCGACGCGAGCGGAACCGGCGCCAGCGTCGTGTCCGGAGCACCTGACACGGTCATTGCGGAAAACGGCCCGGGACTGTTGAGCGGTGAGACCACGATCGCGCCCGGCACCGTCGGCAGATCCATTGCAGTAGTGCCGGTCGTTGCGACCTGTGCCTGACCAGCAGAGCTTCCGAGCAGCAACGCCGTCGCCGCTGCGAGTACAATTCGCATCATCTTTCGCGTCCTAGCTCGCCTCGCTCTTGCGAACGGTGACCTTGCTTCCCTCCGCCAGATTGACCGCGGGATTGAGCACGACCTGGTCGCCGGGCTGCACGCCGTCGCGCACTTCCACCGTGGTGCCGAAATCCCGGGTGATCGAGACCTGCTGAAAATGGACCGTGTTGTTGCGCACAACCACGACATGGAGGCCGTTCTGGTCGAAGACGAGCGCATCGGATGGGATCGTCGTCGATGCTGTCCTGCGCGGGATCGATAGTTCGACCGTGCAATATATGCCCGGACTGAGCAGGCCATCCGGATTGGGCACGTCGATCTCGGTTAGCAGCGTCCGGCTTCCCGGCTGCAGCGCGGTTGCGATCCGCGTGACCTTGCCCGCAAACGTCCGCCCCGGAATCTCGGGGACGCGGATATCCGCATCGACGCCCGGGCCAACGCCGAACGCTTCGTCCTGTGGCACGAACACCTGGGTTCGGATCACGTCGGAATGCATCAGCGTGAACATGAAGGTGGACCCGGCTGATACCAGGCTGCCGTTGTCCACGTTACGCTGCGTGACCACGCCGTCGAATGGCGCCACTACACGCTGATAGGACTTCTCCTGCTGAAGAACTCGGATCTGCGCTTCCTGCGCCGTGATATTCGACTGGGCGACACCCACCGCGCCTTGCTGCGCGCGCAGGGTGAGACGATCGTTGTCGCCCTGTTGTGCCGTCAACCAGCCCTGCTTGACGAGATTGCTGTCGCGCGAGTTGGTCACGTCGGCCAGTTCCCGGCTTGCCTCCGCCTGCTGAAGCGCGGCCTGGTCCTGCGCGAGCGTCGCTTGCGCCTGCGCGATCTGCTGGTCGAGCTCGGGCGCAGTGATTTCCACGAGCAGCTCGCCCTTCTTGACCCGATCGCCGATATCGACGTAGCGCTTCTCGATGTAGCCGCTGGTCCGCGCGAAGATGTTGGCCGCCTCGAACGCGGTCGTCGTCGCCGGCAGGCTCACCTTCATGATGTCGCCTCCGGGCTTCACCGTCGCGACCCGAACCTCGGGAAGGTTGGTTCGAGCCTGCTCTGCCACAGCGGCAACGCCACGCATGGCCTCATAGTGCCGCCAGCCGCCGATGCCGAGACCGCACGCAAGCATGAGGAGCACGCCTCCGCCGAGCAGCGCGCCGCCGTAACGGCGTGCGGATCGAGGGCCCTTTCCCGGCAATTCCACAATCCGGAGGCTCTCCGCCCCCGGGCGGTGTGTCGCCCCGTCGTCATCGGTCCTTGCGCGAACGTCACTCATTCCGGTTGCTCCTCGAATACCCCATGATGAGGCTTGCCGTCGTTGCCTTTGCGCAGCATGGCGAAGAGATAAGGCACGATCAGCAGGGTAGTCGGTGTTGCAAACAGCAGACCGCCGATGACCGCCCGCGCAAGCGCTGCATTCTGCTCCTCGCCGGGCCCGCCGATCGCCATCGGGATCATGCCGACGATCATCGCCGCCGCGGTCATCAGCACGGGCCGGATTCGCGTCCGGCCTGCGCTCAGCGCCGCCTGGAATGCCGAATGCCCCTTCAATTGCTCGTCGCGTGCGAATGTCACGAGCAGGATGGAGTTCGCGGAGGCTACGCCGATCGCCATGATGGCTCCCATCAGCGAAGGCACGTTCAGCGTCGTCCCGGTGATAAACAGCATCGTCACGATGCCGCAGAATGTCGCCGGCAGTGCCAGGATGACGACAAAGGGATCGCCAAAATTCTGGTAGTTCACGACCATCAGCAGGTAGACGAGGATGGCCGCGAACAGCAGTCCAAGGGAGAGATCGCGGAACGATTGGTGCATGCTCTGGATCTGGCCGAGAACCTGGATCGAGTTGCCCGGCTGGAGTTGCTTCTGCAGCGTGGACGTCACCTTCTCGATGTCAGCCGCGACGCTGCCGAGATCACGGCCCTGCACGCTCGCATAGACATCGTAAACCGGCTGCACATTGGCTTGGTTCGAGTTGGTCGGAACGGTGCCCCGCTTGAAGGTCGCAACATTGCTGAGCAGGCCCGGTACCGTCTGCCCGCTTGCGGCAAGCGAGGCCGAAACCGGCGTATTGCCCAGCGCGTTCAGCGAATTGGTCCTGTACTCTGGCGTCTGCACAGCCAGGTAATAGGGAATGCCGGAAGTCGGATCCGTCCAGAAGTTCGGCGAGACCTGCGCGGACGATGAGAGGCTGACATTGATGTTGGTTGCCACCGTGCTCGCATTGAGACCGAGTTGCGCGGCGCGGGTGCGGTCGATGTCGGCGTAGAATGCGGGAGCATCGACCTCCTGCTGCAGATGTGCATCGACCACGCCGGGGATCGCGGCGAGACTCTTTTGCAGTTCCTTGGCGACGGCGAGATTGTTGTTGCCGTAACCGACCGTGCGGACATCGATCTGCGCCGGGAGACCGAAGTTCAGGATCTGCGTGACGATATCGGCCGCCTGGAAATAGAACGTGTCCTCCGGGAATGCCCTCGGCAGCACCTGCCGCAGCCTCCTGATGTAATCCGCCGTCGGCTGGTGCCCTTCCTTCAACGACACGAGAATGGTGCCGTCGTTCACCCCGATGGTGGAACCGTCCGTGAAAGCAAGGTTATAGGGCCGCGCCGGCAGGCCGATATTATCGACGATCAGCGCCCGGTCGTGCTCGGGAATGACCTCGCGGATCTTGTCCTCAACTGCCTGGAAGATCGCTTCCGTCCGCTCGATCCGCGTGCCCGCGGGGGCGCGAACATGGAGCTGGATCTGGCCGCCGTCGATCAGGGGATAGAAGTCCTGGCCGACATAGGCGAACATCGTGGCACCGAGCGCCAGCACCAGCAGGGCGACGACGGGTATCACTGCGCGGTGCCGCAGCAGTTTCAGCAGCAGATCGGAATAGCCGTCGCGCAGGCGTTCGAAACCGCGCTCGAATGCCGCGGAGGCGCGTGCGAGGATGTTTGACGGCCGATTGCCCTCGCCATGACGTTGCTCGCCCTTCAGGAGCAGGCCAATCGTGATCGGCGTCAGCGTCCGCGACAGGCCATAAGACGCCAGCATCGCGAACACCACGGCAAGGCCAAGTGGCGTGAACAGATATTTGGCCGGGCCCTCGAGGAATACGACCGAGATGAACACGCAACTGATCGCGAGCGTCGAGACCAGCGTCGGAATGGCGATTTCGGCGGCTCCGTGCAGAGTCGCGTCCGGCAGCGGCATGCCTTCCTCGGTCCAGAGCCGGTGCGTGTTCTCGATCGTCACCGTCGAATCGTCGACGAGAATACCGACGGCAAGAGCAAGGCCGCCGAGCGTCATGGTGTTGAGGGTCTCGCCGAGGAAATAGAGGACGATCAGCGAGGACAGCATCGCCAGCGGGATCGAGATCAGGACGACGAGCGTCGATCGCCACGATCCCAGGAACACCAGAATCATCAATGCCGTCAGGCCCGCCGCGATCGCGCCTTCGCGCAGCACACCATCGACCGAATGTGTGACGAAGATTGACTGGTCGAACAGCTCGTTCACCTTCAGCCCCGCGGGCGCCGACGCGCGGATCGACGTCAGGGCCGCTTTCACGCCGTTGACGACGGCCAGCGTGGAGGCATTGCCGTTCTTGATGACGCTGAGCAGGACGGCGCGGTGGCCATCCTCGCGCACAATGTTCTGCTGAACCTGGGCGCCGTCGCGGACCTGGGCGACGTCCTTCAGGAAGATCGTCGCCCCGTTCGCGAACTTCACCGGGATCATGTTGAGATCCTGGATCGTCGCCGGCGTCGCGTTGGTACGAACGGTGTACTGGGTGTCGCCGATCTTGGTCGTGCCGGTCGGCAGCGTCAGGTTCTGCGTGTTCACTGCGTTGACGATGTCGAGCGGTGTCAATCCGCGCGCCAGCAGCTTGTTCGGATCGAGGTCAACCATGATCTGGCGGTATTTGCCGCCGGTAGGCGTGGGCAGGGTCACGCCTGGAACGGGAGCCAGTTGCTGGCGGACCCGGTAGATGCCGAAATCGTAGAGCTGCTGCTCATTCAGGTTGTTCGATTCGAGGCTGAGCTGGAGCACCGGCACGCTTGAGGCATTGAACTGCACGATGATCGGCGGCTGGATGCCGGGAGGCATCAGGGCGCGGATGGCGTTGGTCGCCGAGACGATCTGCGAGATCGCGAGATCGAGATTGACGTCCGGCTGAAAGTAGATCTTCTGAACCGACAAGCCGTTGAGGGTCTGCGCCTCGATATTCTTGATACCGCTGACATTGGCGCTGATCGAATACTGGCTGTAGGTGCTGACGCGCTGTTCCATCTCCGGCGTGGAAAGGCCGGTGTAGCTCCAGATGACGGTGACGACGGGAATCCGGATCTCCGGAAAGATGTCTGTCGGCATCGAGCGAATCGCGATGCCGCCGAGGAACAGGATCAACGCCGCAAGCACGTAGAAAGTATGCGGAAGCCGCAGCGCGAAGCGAACAATTCCCATGATTGGTCTGCCTGAAACAGGGTTACGCAGGATCGTCGGACAAGTGAGGGCGGCCGCGCCTCCGTTCAAATGAAAACGAATTCAGTCGCTGCACGAGGCGGCGTGTGACACATCATGCGCGGCGTTCATGACGGCCCGTTTGACTTTGGCGAAGGTACGGATCTCGATCTGCCGAACCCGCTCGCTGGATATGGACAGCTCTCGGGCGAGTTGATCGCGCGTAACAGGACATTCCTTCAGGCGCCGCGCCTCGAAGATATGACGCTCCCGCGGCGCGAGCCCGTCCAGTGCAGCGCGCAAAGCCCTGCTGCGCTGCTCCGTCTGGTCGTGATCGGCAAGCATCGTCTCGGCGTCGACCGCACCATCGACCAGCAGGGCCTCCAGCTCGGTTCCACCGTCCTCGTCACCGACGCGCGCGTTCAGCGACATGTCGCGGTGGAGTCGCGCGTCCATCTCGATCACCTCGCGCGCCGTCACCTCGAGCTTCCCGGCGATCAATTCGGCGACGTCGGGTGTGAGCCCGGCCATCGCACTGCTGGTGGCTTTCCTGATCTCGCCGCGGAGTTTGAAAAACAGCTTCTTCTGCGCAGCCGTCGTCCCGATCTTGACCAGGGACCACGATCGCAGGATGTAGTCGTGAATGGTGGCCTTGATCCACCAGATCGCATAGCTGGAGAATCGGGCGCCGTGCCCGGGCTCGAAGCGCGACGCCGCGATCACGAGGCCGAGATTCGCTTCCGCGATCAGATCGACCAGCGGCAGACCGTATCCCCTGTAACCCCTCGCCAACTTGGCGGCGAGCCGAAGATGGCTGGTGACGAGCGCATCCGCGGCGCGCCGATCCCGCGTTTCCTGCCAGCGACGCGCCAGCTGCTGCTCCTGACCTGATTCAAGTAGCTCGTAGCGCCGGATTGCGGCGGAATAGGCGGTGAGGAACGGCGTCGACACCGCTGCGATCGGCACGGCAACAGGATCGCGGCACACCACCTCATGGCTCGTCTGCATTTGTCACTCCTATAGTCCGGGCCGGCTGATTGATCTCGGAGGCACCGCACGTCATTTGGCTCATCCCATCTGGCCGGCCTCTGCGTGCAGCAATGCGCGTGACCGGCGCGCGATGGGCCTGCCCGCACTCCCGGTCCAGGCGAGGATCTCGATCCGCCCACCGGGAGCCGGGCCAATGATCAGCCGGAAGCCGTGCAGCTTGACGATCGCCGCCACCAGGCTCAGTCCAAGCCCGACGCCCGGCGTATTGCGCATCTTGTCGGAGCGGTAGAACCGCCGCAGCACTGCTTCGCGCTCCTGCTCGCTGATGCCGGGCCCGGTATCGCTAACGCGCACCAGCGCGGTCTCGTCCTCCGCCTGCAGGGCGAGGTCCACCCGCCCGCCGGACGGCGTGAACTTGATGGCGTTGTCGACGAGGTTGGCGACTGCCTCGAACAGCAGGTCGCGGTCACCCCACACCTGCACATTGCACTCGGTGACGACGCCGAGCCCGACATGCTTGTCCTCGGCGATCGGGTCGTAGACGTCGCACACCTCCCGCAGAATCTCGTCGAGCGCGACGTCGCCAAACCCGGCCATACGGCGGTTGTTCTCGATCTCTGTCAGGCGCAGCAAGGCCGTGACGATCGCGAGCGACTGGTCGATGCCGGCGATGGCCTTGTCCGCAACGTCCTGCAGCTGTTCCAGCGTCGCCGCATGGGTCCGGCCGCGCTCCAGCGCCAGACGGACGCGGGTCAGCGGCGTCCTGAGATCATGAGCGATGTCGTTGCCGACGCCGGCGAGCGCATTGATCATCGTCTCCATCTCGTCGAGCATGCCGTTGACGATCCTGGCCAGCCGCGCAAACGGGTCGTCCGTCCCGCCCTCCGGAAGCCGCTCGCGCAGCTCGCCGGCCACGATGCGCTGGACCCGCTGGTTGACCTCCTCTACGCGTCGCTGGGCGCGCAAGCTCAGCCAGGCACCCGCAAGCAGGCAGAGGCTGAAGGCCGGCAGCAGACCCAGGGCCAGGGCCTGGCCCACCACGCTCGATATCTCGCGCGTCTCGTCGACGTTCCGTCCCATCACCAGGACATCGCCGCCCTCGAGACGGCTGCCGACCGCCCTGACGACGGGACCATGCTCCGTCGGCTTCTCCAGCAGATCGAGTCGCACGCCCTGCGCCGCCCCATCGAGCCCGAGTTCACGCGGCACGCGGTCGATATTCCCGGCCAGCCTTTTGCCGGCAGGATCGAACAGTCCCGCGTACTGCACGCCCCTGGAATCCTGCGCGAGGTGATCCGCGATAGCGCTGACGCGGCGGGCCGGGGACAATTCCGCGACGAAGTGGATCTGCGTGGTGATCATGCGATCGGACCGCGCGACCAGATAGGCATCGAGCTTCCAGTAGATGAAGGCGAACAAGGCGACCACGAACAGCGCAAAGGACGCCGCCACGGCCAGAGCCCAGAGAAATGTGCTGGAGCGGATCAACTGTGTCTGCTGCATCGCCCGTCCCTCCTACCGCGAGCGAAGGACGAAGCCGGAGCCTCGGACATTGTGGATGAGCTGTGTCTCCCCGGAACCGTCCACCTTGTGACGAAGCCGGCCCATATGCACGTCGATCAAGTTGGTGGTCGCCGGAACGAACTTGTAGTTCCAGACCTCCTCGAGCAGCATCGCGCGCGTCAAGAGCTGATCGCTCCGGCGCATCATGTACTCGAGCAAGCGGAATTCGCGCGGCAACAGGTCGAGCCTGCGCTCGCCGCGCCGCGCGGTGCGCTCGATCAGATCGAGCTCGAGGGGCCCGACATGCAGGATGGTTTCGCGGCTGTCGCTCGGCCGGCGCAGCAGCGCCTCGATTCGCGCAACCAGTTCGATGAGCGCGAACGGCTTTGTGAGATAGTCGTCCCCGCCCATGCGCAACCCGCGCACCCGGTCATTCACGGCGCCAAGCGCACTCAACACCAGCACAGGCGTCCTCACCTGCTCCTTGCGCAGCACCTCGATGACGGTCAGCCCGTCAACTCCCGGGAGCATGCGATCGACGATCATGGCATCGGGGCTCGACGCACGCGCGCGCTCGAGACCGTCGACGCCGTTGCCGGCCCACTGCACCTCGAAGCCGCGATCGCCGAGTTCGGCGAGGATCGCCTCGGCGGTTTCAGTGTCGTCCTCAATCAGGAGAATCCGGGTCATGAGCCTCGTACCATAATTCCCACGGCGTCTTGACGCGCGGTTGGGCAGCACGGGTACGGCGTCGGGCCGTGTCATGCTCAGTGCCCGCGTACGTCGGACGCGCGTCGCTGATGCCGCCTGTTGCCGGTCGCCCGCTGCGCTATGAGGTAGCTCTGCCGCGCGCACCGCGCCACTAAATTGCGGTTCATGTTGTCGGCTGTGCGTGCCGCCAACGGCACGAGGACCCGCACCACGCGTGTTACAAATGCAATGATCATCTTCCGCGCTCCGCTGCCAACCGACTGGATCGAACATATGCCGTCAACACACGTGCCGTCGTCTCAGGGACCACGGATGTTATGCATTCGCACGATCGTGGTTGCGACACCGCAGCGGCTCTCGGGCGGTTGAAATGCAGTGAGCAAAACGTGCGTTGGAAACGTGGCCGATCGTTCACACATCGTCGCTGAGCCGGCTTGATCGGCCTGATGTCGTCAGAGGAGAGAGCGAATGACCACGTCCAAACTATTGTCGATAGGATTGATCGCGGCCGCAATGCTGGGTGGCCCAGTCATGGCGCGCGAGCACCAGCGCGCCGCGCAGCGGCCCGACGTGGCCGCCGATACAGTCGCGGCGACCACGCCGTTCCATTATCCGGGCGAGCGCGCCTGCGTTCCGGCGCCGCGCGTCGGCGCCTTTGCAACCGCGCCGTGGACCGGCAACAACGTACCGTGCGAGCCGGGCACAGGCAGCTAGTACTGATTGGGTGACGCGGCCTGCCCTATAGCTTCGCCGCGTTTTGCAATAACGAGGAGCGGACTGCGCTGGTCGGCCCGCTCCTACGCGTGCGTCGCGCCGATCCGCGAGACGCTCTTCGCGAGCGGCTTGCCTGATATTCTGACATCGAATTCAGTTGGATCGCCTCGTACCGGACCTACCTCTCCCTCATCACTGACCCGGCCATCGGCAACCTCGCGCGGAACATGGCCGGACAGCGCAACAAGAGGAGTCATCCATGAAACGTGCAATCATGATTCTGGCGACAGCAGCACTCGCCTCGACGCTCGCCGTTGGCGCGGCCAATGCCCATGGCGGCGGTGGTGGCGGTGGCCACGGCGGTGGTTTTGGCGGTGGCGGCTTTGGCGGCGGACATGCAGGCTTCGGCGGTGGACATGCGGCCTTCGGCGGCGGCGCGCATTTCGGCGGCATGGGCCATGAGGGAGATTTTGCCGGCGGCGCCCGGTTCGGCGGCGAGCACCTTGGCTTCGGTGGTCATGACGTAGGCCTGCGCCAGCACGCGTTTCACCACTTCCGCCGAGGCGGCTATGGATTCTACGGCGCCTATCCAGATTGCTACGACTGGTACGAGTTGCATCCCGACCTGCCGTTACCGCTGAGCTGCAGCTAACCGCCGCACTCTGCAACCATTGGTCTGGAGCAGCGGGGGCGCATTGCCGTTCGCGTCGAGGATAGAGTCGATGAAGTGCGTCGTTCTATGCGCGTGGCCACGTCAGGCACGCCCTGCGGTAAGCTCGTGAGCATCGCCTCCTTCTTCCGAGGTGCGCTGCCCGCGCTGTGCTTCCGTGCACTTCTGCAAGGCGGCCTAATCGCTGCGATGCGGTCTGCGCGACCGCAGAATAGCTAAGGCGGAGCCCCGCTCATCTCTCGCGATCGAGGAGGCTGTTGCGCTCCCCTGGGCCCGTCCCGACTATAAAACCTCGACCGGCGCGGCGCTCGACGATCGCACATCGGTCTCTCGATAGCGTTCCACCGCTTCAGACGACTTGTACTAAATTGGCCCCGACGGTTTTCCTCGAGCAGGTTGTTCATTGCGGGCCGCGCTCGCAGCACCCAGCTCCACAAGACCACGACATCTGGACAACAAATCGCGGCATCCAACCCAAGATCTAGCGTCATCACCCATTCGACTAGCAGATCTTTGGAATTGACCTAAAACGACTCGCGAATTTTTGGCGACGGACGCGAAACCAATGACTTAATCGACTCGCATTTGATTGGTCCCGACAGCACTCAGGAATCGCTGAAAACGGTCGCGTACCGAAGGTGCGCGGATTGATTTCTGATCATTAGACTTGGCGCGCTACGGTTTCTCCGCCGGAATCCGACCATCCGGATCCATTTTCAGATACTCACCGCGATCGGTGGTGAAAGCCGCGGTGCTGGGCAACGCCAGGCGTTGTCTGGTAGGCCCTGTTGGGCCCAAACAAGGGAGCCGCGCCGCCAGGGCGTTCCAGGCCCATTCTGCCTGCTGGCGTCAATTCGCAGTCGTTCAACACATCCCGATCGGGATATTGCGCCTGAAACAAATCTGGATGTTGAGTCGCCCACAATGGGCACTGGGCGCTTGCAGAGCTTATCGCGCCAATCGACATCATCGCTGCAATAACAAAGGTCCTGAATCCAGTCATGGTCGTGCTCCGAACGGCTGTTGTTTTCGTGCGGAGCATTCGCGCTGACTCGAACCGGCTGCTCTGTTGAAATGCGCTTCCTTCGAATTTCTTGGTTGAGCATTAGGTGGGTATGCGCTCGGGAAAAACACGTGGGTGAACAATCACGCCTGCGCGAATGGCAAATCGGTGTGCTCATCATCGCGTGACGCACCCCGGCGACGAAAGACTCCAAACCGTGACGCAACTGCCAGCATGAAGCCGAGTGCGGGGTTTACAGATTCGCACGAATTCGACCGCCAACCCGCGCGTGATGCCGAGGACGTTACCAGTCTTGCAGGCGTCACCGATTGCGAGGGCGTGGACCGAGGCTCATCTAACTCATCATCGTAGGTCTATCGGAGAAACTCCCATGCGATCGGGTCTCGTTTTGAGCCTTTTGATTATCCTGTGGGCCCCCGTCAGCGCCGCGGTGGCAGGCCAGGTCCATCGGCATCATGCAAAAGCGCATCCTCGTGTTCTGACGACTGGGAGTACTGCGGCCTGGGCTTATTCACCGGCACGGCCGGACCGCCGTCAACCGGCCCCGCACTATGATGATCAACCAGAGCCAGGTCATAATCCTTACGAGAGATGGGGTGGTTAGCACCCCGTCGCCTCCGCGTCGCCGCCGGCTTGGCGCCCCTTCGAGCGCGGCGATGGACCGCTAGTTCGTTGCCGACCTCAATCCCGGTTCAGGAGGCGTTCGCCCGCGCCCGTTCGCGGGCTTCGCGGCGGCGCTCTCGGCGCTCGCGCCGACGCTTGGCCCGGTCGGCTGGCTGCGGCAGCGGGGAAAGCGGAGCAATCTCCAATACCGGCTGGGACGTCTCATCGACCGGGGCCGCCAGGCTGGGCTCGCTTGGTGCCGGTCGGGCTTCCATGAACGCCAAGATGTCTCGCCCCTTCGACGTCAGTCTCCAGCCACCGCTGATGCGCTCGACCAGCCCCTGGGAAAAGATGTCGAGGTCCGGCACGCGGCTGGCAAGACGCCTCGTCCGGTCGGCCCAATCGCGGCCGCTGGTCGCCAGGATCGCCATGTCGCGCTTGAGGTCTTCCATGACGGCAAAGCCATCCGGATAGCTCACCAGGATCTTCAAAACCGTAACCTGGAAATTCACGCCCCGGCCCCCGCTCTGGCTCAATCAGCGCCAGAAGATTCACTCCCGCGAAAACGCCCACCGTACTTTGCTTCGGTGCCTTCGCGATTCAAAAATGTTAAGTTCGAGAAAGAAGTGCGCACCGGAGAGCGGGGCTGCAGCCCCCGTCGGGCGAACCTAAAGCTTCCGATACGTCACATGCGCCGTCGCGAACGGAATGCCCGCGCGCCCGGCGGATCCGCGCACGATGCAGGCGCGGTCATCGATCGCATAGAACCAATCGTCGAAGTTCAGCTTGAACGACTTTCCATCGCCTTGGGGCGTGTCGCGCGTGTACTTCCAATGGAATGCACAACCGGCCTGCTCGCCCGTGGCTTCACCCTCCAGTCGATTTTCGTGGCCGATGTATTGACCTTCGCTCAGCTTGTGGATCGTCCAGCGCAACGTGTCGCTATGGCCGTCATCAAAGGTGTAGGTTTCAGTCAGAACGACAGTGTCGGTGTCCGCGTCCAATTCGCCATGCGCCGTGATCGTCGCCCGCTTCAACAGCCCGCCGACGAGACTCTCGACCACCGCCCATCCTTCCAAGCGACCAACGAAGAACTGCTCAGGGAGAAACACCGGCGTGGTGCCAGCGAACGCATCAATGACCATGGCTTTTCCTCCGAAACCGATGACGACATAAGCCGCCTCTCAGCACCAGGGTTCCTCAGGAGGAAACCTGCCTGGCTCTGCTGGGTGCTTGCAACGCATACAGACGCTGCGTCACAACGCGCGCTCCGCTTCATCCGGAACACGTGGACAAGCCCAGCCCTGCCGTTTGGGAATCTCTGACCCGTGTTAACAGCCCGGAACGATCTGGCGGCGGCACGGATTCGTCCCGCAGGAGCAATCTCGCATGCTGATGACCAGGGAAAGACGGCCGGCGATCCGGACCTTACGGGGATGGGCCACCCACGTGCTGCACGAGGCCGGCGCGATCTGCGAATGCGAGGAGCACGGCTGGGCCAGGGATCGCGCCGACCCGCACGCGCGCCATCGCGCGGTCGCGCTTGCGCGCCAGGATCCGCCGGACGGCGTCTCTGCCGATCAGGCCGTCGCGGAGATCAACGATGTCCTCGATTCGATCGGCGATACATGTCCGGAGTGCCCTGACGAGGGCCTTTGAGGCCTGCGACTAGGACCTTCGCGTACCAAGCGGCATAGGGCGTGTTTTCGATTTAAGTCCGGCGTCACGGGATGCTTCATGCCGATTTCCGCCGCGCCCCTGCGGCCGGCTTTTTCGCGGACGTCTCCCTGGCGGCCGCCTTCTTGCCGGCGATCGGCATCAGCATCTCCTTCTGGCCGGCCGCCGCCTTCCTCGGCTTCTTCGCCGGCTTGTCCGCCTTCGCGGGCGCGGCCTGCTTCCCGACTTCCTTGCCGACGCTCCGCCGCAGCGCCTCCATGAGGTCGACGACGTTCTCGCCCTTCGGCCGCTCCTTCGGCCGGATCACCTTGCCGGCGCGCTTTTCGTTGATGAGGTCGATCAGCGCGGTCTCGTAATGGTCCTCGAACTTTTCGGGCGCGAAGCGTCCGGCCTTCTGGTTGACGATGTGCCGGGCGAGATCGAGCATGTCCTTGGTGACCTTCACGTCCTGGATGTCGTCGAAATATTCGGCCTCGCTGCGCACCTCGTAGGGGTAGCGCAAGAGGGTGCCGACGAGGCCCTTGTCCATCGGCTCCAGCGCGATGATGTGCTCGCGGTTGGTCAGCACCACGCGCCCGATCGCGACCTTGTTCATCTCGCGAACGGTCTCGCGGATCACCGCGAAGGCGTCGTGGCCGACCTTGCCGTCGGGCCGGATGTAATAGGGGCGGATCAGATAGCGCGCGTCGATGTCCGATTTGTCGACGAACTCGTCGATCTCGATGGTGCGCGTGGACTCCAGCGCGATCTCCTCGAGCTCTTCCTTGGAGACCTCGATGTATTGGCCCTTCTCGAGCTCATAGCCCTTGACGATGTCCTCGTTCGTCACCTCGTCGCCGGTCTCCGCGTCCACCTTCACGTATTTGATGCGGTGGCCGGTCTGCCGGTTGAGCTGGTTGAACGAGATCTTCTCGCTCTCGGAGGTGGCGGGATAGAGCGCCACGGGACAGGTGACGAGGGACAGTCTCAGGAAGCCTTTCCAATTGGCGCGCGGGGCCATTTACGCAGAACTCCGGTTCGAGGCGGCTTGGATTCAAGACGAACGGCCGGCCCGGGTTCCGACATCGGGAGCAACATTCATGACGAGCACGCTTTGCGGCGTCTTGCTCCATGTTTTGGTTTAGGCGGCGCCCGACTTGACAGAATCGACCACCAGCCGGCGCAACCAGACCGCGCCGGGATCGTCGTGACTTCGTTCGTGCCAGAGCAGGCGATAGCCGTAGGGCGTCACCTGCGCCGGCGGTTTCAGCATCACGAGACCGAGCCGCGGCGCAAGCTGCCGGGCCGCCCGCGAGGGCATGGTCACCAGGTAATCCGACGCAGCCGTGATCACCGCGGCCGTTGCGAAATATGGAACACGCAGCGCGACGTGCCGCTTGTAGCCGCGCTCGGCCAATGCGGTATCGATCGGCCCGCCCTGCCCGCCAAAAATGCTGACCACGATGTGCGGCCAGGCCGTGAACAGCTTGATCGGCAGCACGTCCTTTGCCCCGCGCATCTGCTTGAGCAAAGGATGCCCTTGCCGGACCAGCGTCACGAAATTTTCGCGGAACAGCTCGCGCGCCCGAAACGAGCCGGATACGGGATTATCGGCATACAGCACGAAATCGACCTGACCGTCAGCGAGCATGCGGAACACATCACGCGAGAAGCTGACGACCTCGATCGCCGCCCCGGGTGCCTCGCGCGCAAAGTGGGCGGCGACATTGGGCAGGATGGCGAGCGCCCCATAATCGGTCGTCGCGATGCGAAAGACGCGGTCGGTGGCGGAAGGATCGAATTTCGGCTTGTGGAGAAATGTCTCGACGCCGCCGAGCAAGGTCGCCAGCGGCTCGCGCATCGCCTCGGCGCGCAGCGTCGGCGTCATGCCGCTTGCCGCCTTCACCATCAGCCGGTCACCGAACAGGCGCCGCAGCTTTGCCAGCGCACGGCTGATCGCGGGTTGGCTGCTGCCGAGACGCTCAGCGGCGCGCGTGACGCTGCCGGTCTCGAGCAGCGCATGCAACACCACCAGCAGGTTGAGGTCGACTTTCGCCAAATCCATCGAACGCATAATGTAAATTCTATCATGACATTTGTGGATGATGCCAGATCATCGTACACAGACCCCACCGCGATAGGCCGGAGAAGCCGTATGCCATCACATCTGAACATCAGCCGCCGCATAATGCTCGCAGGCGGCGCGGCCGGAGCGATGACGCCGCTGCTGGGCATGCCGGCCGCGATCGCGCAAACGCCTGCTGGCAGGGCCAATTCCGGCCACTACAGTTTTCGGATCGGCGATATCAAGACAACCGTCGTCAGCGACGGCACGCTGAGCGGCAATCCGCGCATCTATGCCCACACCGCCCAGGCGGAGGAACTCGGCAGGACGCTGAGCGATGCGTTCCTGCCGACCGACACCTTCAGGCTCAACCTGAACACGCTTCTGCTGGAAACCGGTGGCAGGAGAATCCTGATCGAGGCAGGTGCAGCGCAAACGCTCGGCCCCGATGGCGGACATCTATTCCGCAATCTTGCGGCGATCGGCGTGGAGCCCGAGCACATCGACGCCATCGTGATCACGCATACCCATCCCGATCACGTCGGCAATCTCAGCCGCGCCGACGGATCGAGCGCTTTTCCGAAGGCGACGGTCCATCTTCCCGAGGACGATTTTGCGTTCTTCATCCGTAACGAGCCTGACCTGTCGCGGCTGCCCATGCCGGAAGATTTCCGGCGCGCCTTCATCGCCAATATCAAGCGAAGCGTGGCGCCCGTCGCCAAGTCTGCCGTGCTGTACCGGCCGGGCAGCGAGTTGTTGCCGGGCATAACGACGATCGCCGCCGGCGGCCACACGCCGGGCATGTCGGCGATCCTGGTGCATTCCGGCGCGCAAGCATTGCTGATCACGTCCGATGCCGCCTATAGCCCCCTACTCAACATCGACAATGCCTGGCGGCCCGGGCCGGATCTCGATCCCGATACCGCGTTGCAGTCGCGCAGGCGCTTGTTCGACCGCGCTGCGACGGACCGCATCCCGGTGCTTGGATTCCATTTCCCGTTTCCGGGCATCGGCAACATCAGGAAGACGGACGACGGCTATCGCTGGGTGCCGGCGAACTGGCGGTTCGCAGGCTGAGCCAGCCCGAAGATGCGAAAGCGGCTATCGTAGGATCTCAAGCCCATCATTCTACGACCGCCGTATGCAGAAGCGCTGTTCTATCCAGGCGCCGCCCCGGCGATTTCCGAGATGAATCGTCCGCAGCGCTCTACGATCAGATCCTTGTCGTTATCGAGCGTGGCGACATGATAGGAATTGTCGAGCCAAAGCAGGCGCACGTCGTTGGAACTGACCTCCTGCGCGATTCGCTTGCCATTGGCCGCCGGCACGACGTGGTCCTCTCTGGAATGAATGGCGAGCGTGGGACAGCTGACCTTGCGCAGCAGGCTTTCGGTCGCAGCAATCAGGACGTGGACCTGCCGGAGGCAAGCGACTGGCACCTCCTGATAGGCCAGCTCCTTGACGCCGGCGGCCTTGATGTCCGATCCGATGCCGGGAACGCGCTTCGGCGCCGCGCCGTCCGATACGAGCTCGGCCATCGCGCCATCGAAGATTCCGGCGGCACCGTTGATCGGCACGGCGCCTGCGACGATGTTCGGAAAACGTGCGGCTAGGTTGAGCGTCAGCGTGCCTCCCATGGACAGGCCGGTGACGAAGACCTTGGTGCCCTGGCCAGCCAGCTCGTGAAGCGCCTGCTCCGCCGACGCGAGCCAATCGAGATAGCCGGTCGTTTCCATGTCGTCCGGTGAGGTGCCGTGGCCCTGCAGGCGAGGCCCGCTGACGGTGAAGCCGAAGCGCCGGTGAAGCTCTTCGCCGAGATACCGCATGCTTTGCGTCGTTCCCGTGAAGCCGTGGAGCACGAGGACCGCAGGCCCCTTGCCCTGCATGAAGAATGGTTCGGCTCCAGCCATCACATCGGTCATGTCATCTCTCCTGTTGTCATCGCGGCTGCGGCCGCATCCGTTCTCGTTTCGATATCGAGGCAATCATGACTGGCGCCTTGCCGAATATGCGGCCGCTGCAAGGCCGATGATCGCACCCTGCAGCATCAGCTTGGCGGATTCGCCAAGCCCCAGACTCGTCAGCAGGTTGAAGCTGAATGTCAACATCAAGGCGGCGACGGTCGGGCCGAGCCCCTCTCCCAGGACTATTGCATATGGTGCTTTGCGCGAGCTGAGCGCGCGCCTCGTCCTTCAACGCCCGCTAACGGCGGGCGTCTCGAAGAATGGCCACAGGCGAGATCGCTCCCATATGCGATCGCCCTGCCCCTTTCCGGAGCCGAAGGTAACGCCGTCGGCGTGAACGGCGCTAGCGGACCCGCTCGAACGTGATGCGGATCTTCGTGCCGTCAGGTCGTTCAAAATTCTCGGTCATGACGTCGCCGTCGACCACCAGACGCAATTCCTTCCGCGTCCGAACGCTGCCGATCCAGTTCGGAAAGGTGCAGCCCTCGACCTTGTTGCCGCTGAACTCGCCGTTCTCATCCACCGTGTAGGTGCCGAAAAAGCCGATGCTGCCGGCCATGGCCGCGCGGTTTTCCGCGTCCGTGCCCTCGCCCCGCACGCTGGAGGCAAAGCGCGGGACGTCCGAGTCGGTCAGCACCTCGATGAAGTGCATGTCCGGCGTGAAGGTCAGCAGCCCGTTCGGCCGCGCGCCATAGGCCGGCAGGTTCTTTCCTTCCGGATCGATCTGAGCGGAGACCATTCTCCAGGTGCCGAGCACCTTGTTCGGCGGCGTAGCGTGGACTGGAGCACTCATCAGGCAAACTCCCAAAGCGATCAGCACCAGATTTCGACGGGTCATGTTGGAGTCCTCTGCTTCGTCTTTCTACGCGGCCGCCGGGCCTCGGAATGGCGGACCTGCGCGAGGCCGCTTCAAGTGCACAGATCCGTCCTCGCCTGGGTGCGGGACGACTCCGTCGCTAAGCGAGCGCCGGTCAGTCTTGCCGAGACATCCCACAGATGAGACGCCACCGCATCGTCATCGGCCTGCGGCGGCACGCGGGCCACGGACGGCGAACCGCGGATTTCGCCGAACTTGTCCGGACCGTAATAGCCGCCGGGGACGATGTCCGGCGACGTCGCCGCGAACAGCGTCGGCAGCGCACCTTGCGCCGCCGGCTGAAACAGGAACCAGAGGGCGGTCCGCGCCAGGCCGGGAAGGCTCATCCGGCCGGCGCCATTCGGAATGAGGTCGGTCCGCGATACGCCGGGATGGGCCGCAACGCTGGTGATGCCCCAGCCGAACCTCCGGCTGCGTCGCTGCAGCTCGAACGCAAACATCAGGTTCGCAAGCTTGGACTGGCTGTAGATCGGCATCGGCTGGTAGCGACGCTCAGCCTGCAGATTGTCGAACTCGATCGCTCCGCTGCGCGCTGCCAGGCTGGACACGGTGACGACGCGCGGCTCGACGCCCTTGTGCAGCAGCGGCAGAAGCTCGGCCGTCAGCGCGAAATGGCCGAGGTGGTTCGTGCCGAACTGCATTTCGAACCCGTCGGCCGTTACTTGCCGGACAGGGGGCATCATGACCGCGGCATTGTTGACGAGCAGGTCGAGACTGTCCCGTTGGCCACGCAAACGGGAGCCGAAGGCCCGCACCGAATGAATATCCGCAAGGTCGAGCCGTTCGAACCGGACGTTCGCGTTGGGCTGACGGGATCGGATCCGCGCGACGGCGTCTGCTCCCTTCGAGGCATTGCGACCGGCAATGATCACTTCGCCGTCCGCACGCGCCAACGCCAGCGCATCTTGGTAACCCAGGCCACCCGTGCCCGTGACAACGGCGCAACGCCCCCGCTGGGACGGAATATCGCTCGCACTCCAACCAGGCATCGGGCCATCTCCCACGGCACAACATCACATCGGGCCAGTTAAATTACACCTAGTGTAATTTTCAAGCGTTGTGCCGCCCGAGCCTGTTGACCTTCTCGTGAACGACACCTGCTCCGCGGCCCTCCCGCGCTGCGCGATTCAGTGGCCGCAGCGAAGCTCTGAGGATCCCGCGCAGCCGGACAAGCAAGAGGGCGGCTAGCGCCCGCAGCTTGGCCAGCGTCCCGGCGCGGATGACGGTCAGCACGGGGAGCAGCGCGAGCAGAAGGCTGAGGCCAATCCAGCGCAGAAGGCGGCCGGCCAGAAAGGCCTGGATCGTCGGGGTCCAGTCGTCCACCACGAGATTGACGGTCGCGGCGAACGCCGCCTTCGCACCGAGACAGAGGAAGCTGTTCGAAACGACGTTCGCCAGATCGAAGCAGGGATGGAACGAGATGGCGCACAGCAGGATGAGAACGCCGAAATTGCCGAGATACGGCGAATGTATGGCCTTCACCGCGCGCGCGAGGGTCCGAGCGACAAATCGACGCTGGTCACGTTCCCTTGGCGAGCCTTGCACGGCGCCGTCGAGGCGCTGCTCGCCGGCATGACGGGCTCGCGCGTCATGTATCGTCCGGGGGACGGATTGCAGGCTCCTGCGAGGTCTGCTGATTGCACGGCGAGGCCGGTGCGGCGCGCCCTGGCGATGGCTGGAGGCGACGTAACCGGCAGGATTGCGGCGTAGAAGCTCGATGTTGCCGGAGCTGCGCGTGCGCTGGTCCTTCCCGGCCGCCGCTTGCAGCAAGCCGGCCTCGGCATCGTGGAAATCGCAACGCGAAGCATCGGCATCCCGGTCGTTCGCCGGGCCGTCCCTGTCTGCAGTCATCTTGATCCAGTTCGCTGGTCTTGGACGCCTCGAATCGGCCCGAGCCTTGCTGGCCGGCCTCACATGCAGTAATTTCGCACTTGATGCGGAATTTTATCGCACTGAGTGTAATTTTGAATGAGGCCGTTGTGTGTCGAAACAGGACGGAGACGACCCATCACCGAGAAGCGAGGGACTGAGGGAGCAAAAGCGCCGCGAAACGTTGCGACGGATCACCGACACCGGTCTGAGGCTCTTCCTTCGGAACGGCTATGAGGCGACGACGCTCGACGCCATCGCGGAGGCAGCGGGAATTTCGCGTCGGACCTTCTTCTATTATTTCAAGTCGAAGGAAGACATCATCCTGGCCTGGCAGGGCGGTCTCGCCGAAGCCATAGGGCGCGCCGTTCTGGAGCAATCGACCAAGCAGCCGCCGCTCGAAGCGGTGAAGAATGCACTGGTCAGACTCACGGCGTCCTACGAGGACGTCCAGGCCCGGAAACAAATGATGGAGATCGACCGGTTCATCCGCACCAACGAGACGCTTCGCGCCCGCGAGGCCACCAAATACGCCCAACAGGAACAGGCGGTCTTCGACGCGCTCTGCACGATGTGGCCGCAGCCCAAGCGGCGAACGGCACTCCGCATAGTCGCGATGGTCTCAATCGGAGCTTTTCGCCTTGCGATCGACAGTTGGAGCCAGGATGAGGGAAGGCGTCCCTTCGCCGCCTATTTGCGGGACCGTTTCGCAAACATGAAGGCGGAAGCTTGAATCCAGGGGCTGTGACTGAGGCGCAGCCTCGCAAGGCTTATTGCGCCGCGATGCCCTCAGCCCTCCACCCGGTACAGCCGCCACCTTTCGGGCACCCCCTTGAGCCGGTGCTGGCCATGATCCCTCAGGTTGATTGCGGACTGCGCCGCCATCAGTTCCTTTACCGCGCTCGAAACCAGCACCTCGCCCGCGCGTGCTTTCGCTGCAACCCGGGTGCAGATGTGGAACGCGAGGCCGACCATTTCGCCGCCGCTGATGGTGTATTCGCCCGCGTGGAGACCCACCCTGATCTCGAGGCCGAGCGTGCGCACGGCTTTCTGAATCGCGGCCGCGCAGGCGATGCCGGCAGCGGGTTTCCTGAAGGTCGCCAGCACGCCGTCGCCCGTGGTCACGACCTCCTTGCCGCGGCACGTCTTCAGCTCCTTGCGGACCGCCGCGTAATAATGGCCTATCACCTTGGTCCAGCGCGCATCGCCGAGCTTGGCTGCCTTCGCCGTGGAGCCGACGATGTCCACGATGAGGATGGTGGCGAGCGCCTGCTTGAGCTCGGCGGCGCGGGCAGCCGACCGGCGCCGGTTCGCGATGGGTCCGGTCAGCGGCTCATAGCGGTGATTGCGGCGCCGCGCGATCGCGGCTTTCGTGTACTCCTGCGCGCGCTGCGCGGTGCCGCAACGGATCGTCTTCTCCTGCGGCGACCGCGACCAGTAGACCTTGCGCCCGGCGCCGGCGCCCTGCACCTCCACCGCGCCCCATTTCAGGAAGACCGCCGCGCCGACGCGTCTGACGCACCACGCCTTCGAGGTGTATCCGGAGACGTTGGACTGATGGACACCGATGCGGAGAAATTTGGGCATGAAGGTGCGGCCAGAGACCGTTTGGGCGTAGCTTCGGCAAGGCTAGTCGGACAATCCGGCCTTGGCAACCGGACCTCCGGCCTCTGACTCCGGCGGGACAAGCTTATCCAGCAGCGATGTCCAGATCGATGTGCTATCCTCCTATGGGGCGGCAGAAGAAAATCCGGAGAGAATTTATGGCAACGAGTGTCAAGCAAATGCTGGAAGCTGCGAACGCGGCGGTCCCGAAGATCACCTCGGAGCAGGCGGCCGAGATGATCAACAAGGGCAACACGCTGGTCGTGGACGTTCGCGATGCGCCGGAAGTCGCCGCCAGCGGCAAGATCGCCGGCGCCGTGAACGTCTCGCGCGGGATGCTGGAGTTTCGCGCCGACCCGGAGTCGCCCTATCACGACAAGGCGTTCGACAAGGGCAAGACCGTCATCCTCTATTGCGCATCCGGCGGCAGGTCGGCGCTGGCCGGCAAGCTCTTGAAGGATATGGGTTACGAGAACGTCTACAACGTCGGCGGCTTCAAGGACTGGACGGGCGCAGTCGAGAAGTAGCGAGAACAGCGGCGCGGTTCCGTTGACTGCGCTGCGAACTCCGATTGGCACTTTCTGCGGCAAGGCGCGTTGCGGTGTTGTCGAGGAGGCGCAGATGACCAAGACCAAGGCTGCCCACGCACAAGACGCCAAGATTCCCACGCAAGCAGCGCTCAATCCCGGTGACGAAGCTCCGCCCGGAACCAAGGGCACCGGCGACGACGTCTGTCCCGATTGTCACGGCAAGGGACGCATCGACGGCGCGCCTTGCGCCACCTGCGGCGGGAGCGGCACCATCACGCGGGCAGTCGGCGGCGCCTGACGCCGCCTCGTCCAGCGGCTTCATCTTCGTAGCAACGATCGGCCCTTCACGTGTGTTTTCCCCGACTGGAGACAGTGAGGCGCACCATGAACAAGACGACCGGACTGACACCCGACGACTTTCCGATCGAAGCCGACAAGGACAAGCTGAAGACACACAAGGGCGAGCCGGTGGCCTCGGCCGAGACCGAGCAGATTGCGGACGAGATCGCCGACCGGCTGAACGAGCAAGCCCACCAGGAAGAGCAGGACCGCTGGTCAGCCTAGTTCAGCGGGTTTGCGGCGCCCCATCGAATTTGGAACGACCACGCGTTCCCGCGCATTGGCCCTTCGCCGGCGTCTCACCATTCCGGCAAATGGCGGCCCCGGCTCAAGCCCGCCCCCGGATGCCGGGCCGGGGCCGCCTAGAGCGCGATGCGATTAGGATGAACCGTCATCGCGCTCCAGGTTATTGTTTGAGCATGATCTTTTTGGAAAACCGCTGCGCACTTTGCGCTGCGCGGCCCTCCGGGTCCGGATCATGCACCAGGCCGAGCACAGGAGCGGACATGAAAGCACTCGTCATAGCAGGGCTCATCGCGGCGCTCGCCTCGTCTCCTTCCGCCTTCGCGCAAAGCGGCGCGGGGCCGTCGAGGACGGGCTCCGGCATCAATTCGACCGGCACCGGCGGCACGACCGGCGCGGGCGCCTCCAGCCTCAATACGTCGTCGGACGCCAACAACGGCGGCGCCAATGCACCGGCGAAGTCGTCAACGATGAGGCCGGGCGACAACGATCCGGCCAGGCAGACCCAGGGGGGCCAACAGGCCCTGCCGAACGCCCCCGGAACTAACCGGAAATAGCGCGAGCCGGATAGGCATAGAGCTCGATGGGGGCGTTGAAGCCGCGCACCTCGTGCCGGCCGACATGCTCCAATGCGAACTCCTTCTCGACAAGCTCGGCGAAATCGCGTGACAGCAGCACGTTCCTGCCGAGCGTCTTGGTCAGCGCCTCCAGGCGGGAGGCCATGTTGACGGCCGGGCCGATCACCGTGAAATCCAGCCGCTGGGCAGATCCGATATTGCCGTACATGACATCACCGACGTGGACGCCGATGCCGTAGTTCAGCGGCGCGCGGCCGGTCGCGCTGTTCCGATCGTTGAGCGCGGCCATGGCTCCCCTCGCCTCGGCCACCGCATGCAGAAGATTGGCGCAGGCGTTCGGCTGATGCAGCGGGAAGATGGCGAGCAGCCCGTCGCCGATGAACTTCAGGATCTCGCCGCCGTGCCGCGCGATCGGCTCCGACATCGCGTCGAAATAGTCGTTGAGAAGGTCGATGACATCGTCGCGCGGCCAGTTGTCGGAGATCTTGGTGAAGTCCCTGAGGTCGCAGATCATGATCGCGGCGCGCACCGTCGTGCCGGTGCCGCGCCTGGTGGCGCCGGCCAGGATCAGCTCGCCGGCATGGGAGCCGACATAAGTTTCCAGCAGCGTGCGCGCCAGGCGATTCTTGATGCGGATCTCGCTGACCAGCGCCAGCACCGGCAACAGCTTCTTCAGGCCGGCGATGTGGACATCCTCGAAACCGCCGGGACGATCAGTGGCGAAGGTCACGACGTGGCGCTTGCCGAGCGTGTGCAGCAGCGGCCAGGCCACATAGTCGGTCATGCCCAGCGACCGCATGTCGTCATAGAGGGCATGCTTGCGACCGAGCGAGGAATCCTGCTCGAGCTTTTCGCGGACCTCGTCGGCACCGTCATGGATCTCGTTGGCGGAGCTGCCGATATATTCGGACCGCTCGCGAACGTCATAGTCGGCCAGCGTGATCTCCGCCTCGCGCTTGCCGTCGGACCACATCATGCGGGCACCCAGCCATTGCGGATGATGGATCATCACGTGAAGCGTCGATCGCTTGAGCGGAATGCCCGCCTGCTGCAGGCGGATGCACATCAGCGCGAAGATGTCGTCGATGAAGCGCTCGTCGCGCGTGCCGTTGGTCAGCCAGTCGATGACGCCGTCGGCCAGTGTGGGGGCGTATGTGTGTGGCGCATTCATATCCTGCCCCTCGAGCTGCGGTTTAGCCAGCAGATATCGTGCGCCGGCCCGGCGGCGTCAACCTAGCTAGTTGCATGGATTGTGCGCATCGGTCTGAGGTTCTAGACCAGAAGCCGGATCGACCCCAGCACCGCCAGACCCGCGACGAGCGCAAGCTGCGACGGCCCGGCCAGCTCGACCTTCAACGTGCCGGTGCGGGGAATCGCAAATTCCTCGTTGTCGAGGCGGATGCGGCATTCGCCGCGCGGGGCGTAGACCAGATGCGTGCCGGCGGCGAGGTGCCGGTCGCCGGGCTGCTTCAACGCGAGGAGATCGATCTCGGCCGCGCCGCGCCGCGCCATGAGGTTCACGACCTCGACGGGACCGGCCTCGAGCTCGGTCACGATCTCGAGCTCGCCGGTGAACCGCACCGTCGTAAAAGGTTCACGTTCGTCGAATTCCTGCGTCGGCGACTTCAGCACCAGCCCGCGCCCCTCGACGACCATCTGCAAGCGGTCGATACCGGGCATATGGGAGAAGGGACCGGGCGCAAGAATCGGCGTCGACGCGAAGCGCCAGAGCAGGCTGTCCCAGTCCTTGCGCGGCGCATCGGCCCGATGCGCATCCGCGATGTCGGTGAAGACGCCGCCGCCGTTCTTCCACGGCGAGCGGGTGTAGTCTTCAGGATTGAGCAATGTGGTCTTCATGTCTCGAACTCATCCGGGAAAGTCAGGAATGTAACCGAGTTTGTAGCCTGGATGAAGCGCAGCGCAATCCGGGTTAGCTCGCGCCGTGAAGCACCGGCCCCGGATTACGCTCCGCTCCATCCGGGCTACAGGTCCCCGGATGATGTCGCTATTTCGACGCCAATGCCGCCACAGGCCGCCAAGTGACGTTGGGCGCGGCTGCTGCCAGTTGCCGGCAGCGGTCCCGCATCAGCTCGGCTGGGCGATCGTCGCCGCGGCGCTTCAGCACCGCCTCGAAATCGGCCAGCGCATCGGCAAAGCGGCGGGCGCGATAGGCGGCGAGGCCGCGTTCGTAATCCGCGATCCAGCCGATGCTGCCGACCGCATTCTCGTTCACCATCCCGATCAGCTCGTGGACGGAGAGTCCCTCCTCGCGTCCGTAGACCGCGATGCTGTCGACCTCGCGCGTGACGACGGCGCCGCGCGCCAGACGTTCGGTTGCCGCGCCGATCAGGATCTGCGTGCCGTAGGATTTGTTGGCGCCTTCGAGCCGGCTCGCGACATTCACGGCATCGCCGATCACGGTGTAGTTCAGCCGCAGCTCCGAGCCGATATTGCCGACCAGCATGCGGCCGGAATTGATGCCGATGCGGATCTGGAGCGGCTGACCGAGATCGTCGACGAGGCCCGACTGGTCGATCGCCTTGCGGCAGGCGAGCGCGGCGCGGCAGCATCGCGCGGCGTGATCGGCTTGCGGCTGCGGCGCGCCCCAGAACGCCATGACGGCATCGCCGATGAACTTGTCAATGGTCCCGCCATTGGCGACGATGATCTCCGAGGTGAGGTCGAGATAGCGCGACAGCAGCGGCACGACGCGGTCGCCGAGC
Organism: Bradyrhizobium sp. NBAIM03; assembly: GCF_020194055.1. Classification (NCBI taxonomy): domain Bacteria; kingdom Pseudomonadati; phylum Pseudomonadota; class Alphaproteobacteria; order Hyphomicrobiales; family Nitrobacteraceae; genus Bradyrhizobium; species Bradyrhizobium sp. NBAIM03. The sequence continues at coordinate 42,708 of NZ_JADYVS010000024.1, forward strand.
CGCTCCGACAGCCCGGTGAAGCCGGCGATGTCGATGAACATCACGCTGAGCTCCTGAACGCTGCCGCCGGGCTTCGCCTCGACGCCCTGGCGCAGCAGGCCGCGGACGAGATCCGCCGGGATGAACTTACGGAATGCGGACAGGCCGGCCGCCATCTCCGCGATGGCACCCGACAGGCTTGCGATCTCCTTGAGCCGCGACGGATGGCGACGGACCTGCTCCAGCGCGAAGGCTTCGACATAGCGCAGCTCGCCGACGACGCGCGACAGCGGCGCGGCGATGACGGACCGCGCCAGCATCGCCGAGGCCAGCGCCGCGAGCACGGCGCCGACGGCGAGACCGAGGATCAGGCGGTGCAATGTCGTCTCGACCGGCCCGAGAAATTCGGCCTCGGGGATCACGGTCGCGAGCGACCAGCCGGGAAACGGCAGCGGCGTCAGCGCGACCTCATAGGCCGCGCCGCCCGAGGTGAGCCGGCTGCGCCAAGCCTCCTTGCGGCCGGCTTCCCCGGCCTGGCCGAGCGCTGCGCGCGCCAGTGGCAGCAGCGCGGTGTCGCCGCGGGCCGGATGGAGCTCGTCGGCGTCCTTGTCCGGCGCCGCGACGAGCTCGCCGCTGCCGTCGACGATGAAGGCGGCGCCGGTGCGCCCGACCTCCAGCTGCGACAGGAACCGCGCAAGCCTGGTGTATTCGATGATGACGGCAAGCACGCCTTGCCGCTCCTGGTAGACGTCGATCGGGCCGGCGAAGGCGATCGACGGCCGTTCGCCGGTCGCGTGGTTCATGACCCTGAACCATTGCGGGTCGTCCGCGCCGAGGCCGGCCTTGAACCAGGCCTGATCGGCGACGCGGAAATCGGTCGGCTCGAAGCGGCGGTTGGCAAATTCGATGTCGCCGGGCACCACGTCATATTCGTCGACCCGGCGCTCGCCCGGATGATCCGTCAGCGAGATCTCCATCATCTCCAGGCGCCGATCGCCGAGCTTGTGCGCGGCGAAGAAGGAGCCGTCGGGCCAGCCGAACGCGACCCAGGAAATCGTCGCCTGCGACTGCAATTGTGACAGGAACACGAACTCACGCTTGTCGGCCTCGCGGGTGTCGAGCACGTTCTGGAGGAACAGGGTGCGGATCGCGGTATGCGCGGCGCGCGCCTCGTCGACGATGGCCGAGACCTCCTTGCGCACCGCCGCGACGATCTGCTCGTTGATGGTCGAGGCGAGCTGCCGGCTGGCCGCCTCCGCGGTGCGCCACCACAGCAGGCTGGAGAGCGCCGCGGTCAGCAGGATCGCGGCGAGGACCAGCGCGGAGACAGCAAGGCGGATACTGACCGTCATCCTTGCGATCGCGCGCAGCTGGCGTCCGGGATCGACGTTCATGGTTTTATCCGCCTTTGGGTGGGCGCGACTCCTGTCATCTTCCTACGCAGATTTCCTACCGTCCGTTACCTCTGCCAAGTTTGGTCGGACGCATCCAATGCTCTCGCTCTAACGTGTCGATAGCGCCAAGGCATTGGATTTGGGCACCCACTTGCCCGCTAATCCCGTCCAAGCGCACCGACCGTGCGCCCGATCCAATCGATCTCACGGTTTCGTGAGCAGCCCGCCGTAACACGGGCGGCGCGCGGAACGAAGGAGATCATGCGCGCTCGCCTGCCGGGCGGCACCATTCGAACAGGAGAATCTCGATGTCTGCCAAACATACCGTCACCTCCCTCGTCCTCGCCGGTGCGGTGTCGACCGCGCTCGCGACCCTTGCCTCCGCCGCCCCCCTGAGCAAGGCCGAAGCCGATGCCGCAATCGCCGCCAAGAAAGAAAAGTGCTTCGGCGTCGCACTGAAAGGTCAGAACGATTGCGCGGCGGGACCGGGCACCACCTGCCAGGGCACCTCGACCGTGGACTACCAGGGTAATGCCTGGAAATTCGTCAAGGGCGGCACCTGCACCAGCATCGAGCTGCCGGGCGGCAAGAAGGGTTCGCTGAAGCCGATCTGAACGGCGCAACGGCAGGCGCGAACGGAGCAGCACGATGAGCACGATCAAGCCGGCCCCGCCAGCAGCGCTGCCGCTCCGCTTCGCAACGCCGATCGGCGGCGTTGCCGGGACGAGCTTCAAGCCCGAGCACCTCCCGGCAATCCTCGAGGCAAAAGATCAGCGCGGCTTCTTCGAGGTCCACGCCGAGAACTACATGGGCGCCGGAGGGCCGCCGCATCGCGCGCTTGAGGCGATCCGCCGCGACCATCCGCTCTCGCTGCACGGCGTCTGCATGTCGATCGGCGGACCCCGGCCGCTCGACAAGGCGCATCTGGCGCGCTTCCGCGGCCTGGTCGCGCGCTATCAGCCGGCGCTGGTCTCCGAGCATCTCGCCTGGTCGACGCACGAGACCAGCTTCTTCAACGATCTGTTGCCTCTGCCCTATACCGCGGCGACGCTCGCTTGCGTCTGCGATCACATCGATCAGGTGCAGGAGGCGATCCGGCGACCGCTGCTGTTGGAAAACCCGTCGACCTATCTCGCCTTCCGCGAATCCTCCATGCACGAGACCGAATTCATCCGCGCCATTGCGGAGCGCACCGGCTGCGGCCTGCTGCTCGACGTCAACAACGTGTTCGTCTCCGCGGCCAACCATGGATATTCTGCGCTCGACTACCTCGCTGATTTCCCGCTGTCGCACGTCGAGGAAATTCATCTCGCCGGGCATGCCGAGCAGGCCGACGACGAAGGTGACCTGCTGTTGATCGACAGCCACGATGGCCCGGTGGCCGACGCCGTCTGGAAACTCTACGAGATCGTGATCCGGCGCCGCGGGCCGGTGCCGACGCTGATCGAATGGGACAGCAAGATTCCGGACTGGCCGGTGCTGCAAGCGGAAGCCGCGGCCGCCCAGGCGATCCTCGACCGCCATCAGTCCGTCATACCGGCAGGAGAGCGTCATGCCGCCTGAACCCGGCCTGTGTTTTGCCGCATCGTTCGCGCCGGCGTTGCTGGATCCGGAGCGCAGCACGCCTGAATTCGTGACCGGCCCCAACGGCAAGGCCGCTGGCCGGCGCTATGACGTCTACCGCAACAACGTCACGGTCAGCCTGATCGACGCGCTCGCCGCGATCTATCCGGCGGTGCAGCGCATCACCGGCGTCGACTTCTTCCGCGCGATGGCGCGCTTCCATGTGCGCAGCAATCCGCCGACATCGCCGCTGCTGTTCGAATATGGCCGCGACTTTCCGGACTTCATCGAAGCCTACGAGCATGCGCAAGATCTGCCTTGGCTCGGCGACGTCGCGCGTCTCGAGCGGGCCTGGCTCGACGCCTATCACGCCGCCGACGCCATCCCGCTGTCGCCGGCCCGGCTCTCGGCGGTGACGCCCGACCGCCTGGCTGATCTGGTTTTCATTCCGCACCCGGCCGCGCGGTGCCTGCGTTCGAATTACGCTGCCGTGACGATCTTTGCGGCCAACCGCGACGACGCACCGATTATGCGGATCGATGCCTCGACGCCGGAGGATGCCCTGATCACGCGCGGCGAAGTCGACGTCGCCGTGCGCCGCCTTCCACCCGGCGGCGCGGTCTTCGCGCACCATCTCATGTTGGGCCGGCCGCTCGGCGAAGCCGCGGCGGCGGCGCTGGAGGCGGCAAGCGAATTCGACATCGCCGCGAACATTGCCGGGCTGATCGAAGCCGGCGCCTTCACCTCGCTCTGTTGCGGAGACCCATCATGATCACGGAGCAGCCCATGACGCCCGCCAGCGGCCTGCCGTCGCCCGGAGCACTCATCGACAGAGCCAATCATCTGGTGCAGGCGCTCGCGATGCCATCGCTGGTCCAGCTGGTGCTGCGCCTCGCGCTGGCCGTGCCGTTCTGGCGCTCGGGCCTGCTCAAATGGAGCGGCTTCCTCGAGCTCAACGACACCGCGGTGACGCTGTTCAGCGACGAATTCATGCTGCATCTGCCCGGCGGGCCCTATCACTTTCCGGCCCCGACGGTGATGGCCTTTCTCTCGGGCTCCGGCGAGATCATGTTCCCGATCCTGCTGGTGCTGGGACTGGGCACGCGGTTCGCCGCGCTCGGGCTGCTGTTCATGACCGTGATCGTCGAGCTCACGGTGCCCGACGGCTGGCCGATTCACCTCACTTGGGCGGCGATGGCGCTTGCCCTCATGGCTTACGGGCCGGGGCACATCTCGCTCGATCATCTGATCTGTCGCATCCGTAGCCCGGATGGAGCGCAGCGCAATCCGGGGCAGGTTGCGCGGTGAGGCATCGGTCCCGGATTACGCTTGCGCTCCATCCGGGCTACAGAAGAGCACTTACATCCCGCTCAGGCCGCTATCGACTGCGAGGGTCTGTGCGGTGACGTAGACGCTTTCGTCGGAGAGGAAGAACAGCACGGCATAGGCAATCTCCCAGGCTGTCGCCTGGCGGCCGAACGGGATGTGGCTCTTGCCGCGGGAGGGACGGCCGGCGCCGGCTTCGCGGCCGTTGGGGGTGTCGACGACTCCGGGATAGACGAGATTGGCGCGGATGCCGCGGCGGGCTCCGAGATGGGCGATGTTGCGCATCAGACCGCCGAGCGCGGCTTTCGAGGAATCGTACACCGCCATCTGCGAGCCCGCCTTCAGCGCGGCGATGGAGGAGATGAAGACGATGGCGCCGCCATCGTCGAATTTCGGCAAGCCGGCGCGGCAGCACAGCATGGGGCCGCGGACATTGACGTCGTAGATCTTGTTCCACTCCTCGGGGCTGACGGCATCGAGCCCGACCTTGCCGAATGTGCCGACGTTCAGCACCATGCCGTCGAGCCCGCCCATGGCGCGGCGCGCTTCGTCGATCATGCGGACGACGTCGGCCTCCGAGGTAACGTCGGCCGCGATGGCAAAGCCGTCGCCGCCTTCATCCGTGATGCGCTTCACCGTCTGTTCGGCGGAGCTGCGGTTGAGATCGGCGACCGCGACCTTGGCGCCCTCGCGGGCGCACAGGATGCTCATGGCACGGCCGTTGCCGATTGGATCGCTCGCTGCGTCGAACACGCGTTGGCCGCCGCCGACGATCAGGATGCGGCGCCCTTTGAGGCGCCCCCTGCCCGGCGCTTCTCCGGATGATTCCGCGCTCGGCGGACGAATGTAACGCTCCGGCTTGCTCTCGGTGTCCGCCATCTCAGCCGCCTGACTTCTTGCCGCCGTCATAGACCTTCATGCCAGCGGCGGGATCGAGATCGGTTTCCGTTGCTTCGGTCAGGCGCGCCATCATCATGTAAAAGCCGAGCGCGACGATGGCTTCGACGATTTCCTGGTCGCTGAAATGTTTTCGCACGGCCGCGAAGATGGTCTCGGGGACACGGACGTTCTCGACCACTTCGCGGCCGAACTTCAGCAGCGCGCGCTCGGCCTCGCTCAGGCCGGCGGCGTCGTAGTCACTACGCTCGACGGCGTCGATCTGGTCCTGCGTGCAGCCGACGCCGAGCGCGATTGGCACGTGCTGGCGCCACTCGTAGGCGCCGCCTTCGAGCTGGGCGGACTGGAGGATCAGAAGCTCGCGGTTGACCGCGCTGAGCTTCTGCTTGTGCAGGATGGAATTGCCGAGCCGCATCGCCGGAATCATGTTGGCCTCGGCATGGGCCATCATGCGGAAGATGTTGAGCTTGACCGGCATGCGGTCGAACGAGGCGCGAATGTCGCCGCTCGTCGTCTCCGGATCAATCAGGGGCAGCCTTGCCACGCATTTCTCCCTTGGGCTTCCGTTTCTTGTTGTCGGCGTCTTGACCTGCCGCGATCAGCGACAGGAAGAAGGCGAGATAGCGGTCGATCGCCTCGATCACCTTCGGCCGCGGCGACGGCACCGCGCCCATCACGTAATGCTCGAGGCGGATGTAGATCAGACCGGCGGCGAACAGCCGCGCGGTCTCGCGCGGATCAGTGGTCGAGATCAGGCCGGCGAGCGCGAAGCCGCGGAAATAATCCGTCATCAGGCTCTGCTCGCGCGCGTAGAAATGATCGGCGAATTTGGCGCGAATGCCTGGCACGCGGTTGCGCTCGGCGGTGATGACCTTCTGGAACTGGTGCTCGCGCGGATCGGACCATTGCTCGACGAGGTCGAGCGCGAACTGCCGGCAGAACTCCGCCGGCTGCCGCGCCAGCTGCTTGTAGCGCGGCTCCTCCAGCCGGCTCGCCGAGCTGGCCGGGCCATGCTCGCTGACGATCGCCTCGAGGATCGCCGCCTTGCCGGGGAAATGGTTGTAGAGGCTGCTCTCGCGGATGCCGACGCGGCGCGCGAGCTCGCGCATCGAGGCGCCGCCATAGCCGCTCTGCGCGAACAAATTGAGCGCTTCGGCGAGGATGCGCTCGCGCGTCGTGGGCGCAGCCGCTTCAGCCGCGCTGGAGGTGTCGACAGCCATGCTGCTTGACTAACGAACGCTCGTTCGCTAGTCAACCGTACGAACGATCGTTCGTTTCAACTCCGCTCGATAAGCGGAGAGCAATTGGGGGAAGAACGCCATGGCAAGCCACGCCGCGCAAACCATCGCAGCGCTTCGCATCGTCACATCATTGCTGCTGATCTTGTCAGCGGCGCCGTCCGCCCGCGCCGAGGATGCTGCCGCCTACCCCACCCGCAAGATCAGGATGCTGCTGCCTTACGCGGCCGGCGGCGGCGGCGACGTAGTCGGCCGGCTGCTTGCGGAGAGGATGGGCAAGACGCTCGGGCAGAGCATCTATATCGAGAACCACACCGGCGCCGCCGGCACGATCGGCACGCAGATGGTCGCGACTTCCGCCAATGACGGCTACACCATCACCGTCGGCGGCATGACCACGCATGTGCTGGCGCCCGCGATCTATCCAAAACTGCCCTACGATCCGATCAAGGATTTCACGACGATCGGGCGCGTCGGCGTCTCCTCCATCATGCTGGTGGCAACCAAGGACTTTGCCGCCAATGACATCAAGGGTCTGGTCGCGCTGGCCAAGAAGGGCGAGCCGATCCAGTACGGCAGCTGGGGCGTCGGCTCGACCGGACAATTCTGCGCGGAGATCCTGATGCAGCAGACCGGCATCAGGATGGACCACGTGCCGTTCAACGGCATCGCAAAGCTGGCCGGCGATTTGCTCGGCCGCCACATTTCCCTGGCGACGCTCGACGTCGCCACCGCAACGCCGCTGGTGAAGGAGGGCTCGATCAAGGCGCTGGCGGCCTGCGGCGAGCGGTCGCCGAGCCTGCCCGAAATCGCCAGCTACAAGGAGCAGGGCGTCGCGTTCGACCGCAGCCTGTCATGGGCGATGTATGCGCCCGCCGGCGTGGCTCCGCCGATCGCGCAGAAGCTGTCGGCGGCCCTGAAGGAGACCCTTGGCGATGAGGTGGTGAAGCAGAAGCTGCTGGCGCTCGGCATCACCCCGCAATTCGTGCCAGGCGAGGAGCAACGCGACATCAACGCGCGCGACATCACGGCCTGGAAGCAGGTTGCCAAGGACGCGGGCATCGAGGTCAAGTGAGTAAGCTGACGACAGGAGCGCGGGCATGAGCCGTATCTTCGGCGCGGTGCGCCAGAACGGATATGTGGTGCGGGACATCCACGCCGCGATGAAGCACTGGATCGAGGTGATGGGCGTCGGACCCTGGTACTACATGGACCGGGTCAAGACCGACTGGTTCCGGCATCGCGGCCGGGATTCCGCCGTCGAGATGAGCATTGCGCTGGCGAATTCCGGCGATCTCCAGATCGAGCTGATCCAGCAGCGCAACGACGCGCCCTCGCTCTACAGGGAATTCCTCGATGCTGGGCACGAAGGGCTCCAGCACATGTCGTACTGGAGCCACGACTATCAGGCGCTCTACGACAAGGCGCTCGGGCTCGGCTATCGGATCGGCCATGAGGGCCAGATCGGCGGCAACAAGGGACGCTTTGCCTATTTCGACACGCAGGCGCATCCGGGCACGGTGATCGAAATCTCCGACATCAGCGGCACCAAGGGCCCGTTCTTCGAGAAGGTGCGGCAGGCCGCACTGAACTGGGACGGCACGCGGCCGATCCGCGAGGTCGGCGGCGGGAGATCGTAAGGCTCGCTGACCGGTTTTGCCGATGTTCGCTGAGCACACAACGCCGTGCTGAGCCGGTCTCCTTCACAGCCTTGCCGGCGCATCCGTGGTAACGTTGGGCCTCACGTTCCGAACCTTCAGCGAGGCAGGCATGTCAGACACTGACAAGGTTTTCGCCGGCTCCATCCCAAAACTCTACGATGAGCATCTCGTCCCGATGATCTTCGCCGGATACGCCGACGACATCGCAAGACGCGTCGCCGCGCTCTCGCCCTCCGCGCTGCTCGAGATCGCGGCCGGCACCGGCGCCGTGACGCGCGCCGTGGCGGCGGCTTTGCCGCGCAACGTCCGCTACGTTGCGACCGACCTCAACGAGCCGATGCTCGCGGTCGCGGCGCAGCATCAGGCGGGCGATGACCGCATCTCCTGGCGCCAGGCGGATGCGTTGGCGCTTCCGTTCGGCGACGCCGAGTTCGACGTGGTCTGCTGCCAGTTCGGCGCGATGTTCTTTCCGGACCGCGTCAAGGGCTATTCGGAAGCAAAGCGCGTCCTGAAGCTCGGCGGCGCGTTTCTTTTCAATGTCTGGGACCGCATCGAGGAGAACGTGTTCGCCGATGACGCAACGACCGCCCTGGGCAAGCTGTTTCCCGACGATCCGCCACGCTTCCTAACGCGGACACCCCACGGCTATTTCGACCAGGCGATCATACGGGCCGACCTTGCACGCGCAGGTTTCGGCAACGTCTCGATCGAAATACTGGCAGCCACCAGCCGCGCCGCCTCGCCAGACCTCGTGGCGTTAGCGTATTGCCAGGGTACCCCGCTGCGCGGCGAAATCGAGGCGAGAAGCGGCGGCGATCTTCAGGCCGCGACGGACGCTGTCGCCGCTGCAATCCGCGCGCGCCACGGATCCGGGCCGGTCGAAGCCAAGATCCAGGCGCTGGTGATCACGGCGCGGCCATAAGCCTGCGCCGCAGGCAAGCCCCGCGTCCTTACCAGAACCCCCGCTGCATCGGCTGCGCCGGCTGGTAATATTGGTACTGGCTGCGCCGGCGCGGGTTGGCCGGCTGGACGTAGGGATCGCGGTAGAAGAAGCCGAAGCCGTTGTCCCAGCCGTCATCGCTGGCGATCATGGCAGGCGCGGTCGGCTTGCGCGTGATGAAGCCGCCTTGCGGCTCGTTGCTCAGCACCGCGACGAACTCGGTGCGGTAATTGGTCTCGCTGCTCAGCGGCTCGTCCGAGATGACGATCGAGGAACGCGGCAACGCGGTCGGTCCGATGCGGTCCCATACGTCCTGCGGGATGGTGATGCGGTCGAGTGCGTTGCGCGCCTCATCGCCGTTCTCGATCGTGACAACGCTCCAGCGCAGGCCCGTCCCAGTCTTCGCCATCGCCGTGAAGATATGCGTGCCGATCGGCTGCTCGGGATTGCGGATCGTGACGGGGACCTCGATGCTGGTGTCGAACACCTCGCCGCCGCCGTCGGGCGCCGGCTTGTGCGTGTTCCGACGCACATAGAGCTTCTGCGTCGCCCGGCTGATGTAGACCGAGACCGGCTCGCCCGCGAGCTTCGCGTCGGTCGCCGCCTTCACGGCCTCGGTCTTTCTCGCCGCAGCGGTCTTCGCGGCTTCCTTGGTCGCAGCCACCGCATCGCGCTTCGGCTGCGCGGCGGCCCTGGCGGCCTCGAGCTGCGTCGCCGCGTCGGCAGCCTTGGTTGCTGCCTTCTGCTTCAGCTCCTCGGCCTTGGCTCGGGCCTGATCCGTCTTGGCATTTGCGAGCATTTTGTCGGCGAAGGCGAGCTCGGCATCGGCGCGGGTCTTCTGCTGCTCCAGCTTGCGCAACGCGGCCGGGAGCGAGGCGGCTTCCTTCGCGGCGGCGGACGCAGCCTTCTTGGCCTCGTCGGCCGCCCTTGTGGCCTCCTCCGCCTCGGCGGAGAGCTTGTCGGCCCGGCCGGGCACGGCCGCGATGGCCTCCGGCTTTGGCACGAACAGCGAGGGATGAGAGAATTCCGTCGGGACCGTGTCATGCGGCGAGACGATCACGCGCATCCCGATATAGGTCTTGTCGAACACATTCTCGGCGAAGCCGAACGGCATTCGCACGCAGCCGTGCGAGGCGGCATAGCCGGGCAGCGGTCCGCCATGCAGGGCGATGCCGTTCCAGGTAATGCGCTGCATGTGCGGCATCCAGGCATCGTCATAAAGGCTCGAGCGATGCTCCCGGTTCTTCTCGAGAATGGCAAAGACGCCAGCCGGCGTCTCGCGTCCGGTGGTGCCGGTCGATACCGGCGCGCGCACGATCCAGCCGTCGGCATCGTAGAAAGTGACCTGCTGGCTCTTGATCGACACGATCGCCATGACCGGATCGCCGGCCACCCGCGGCGCGACTGCCTCGGCCACCTGGCGCTGCTGCTTGGCCGCAATCGCCGGGGTGGCCGCCGCAAGGGTCGCCGCCGCCACGAGCGCCATGATTCCGGCAGGCCCCCGGCGCCCCACCGCCCTGATGGATTGCGCCGTCGTCGATCGGTTTTTCATGCCATCCTCGGTCGAGCTGCCAGTCGGCTGGTGTCGCTCACGTGTCAGATTGGAATCATTGGATTAAGAAATCGCAGCCGCCTTACGTTCCCTCTGTGGCGGGATTCGGTACGTTCGGGCGACAAATCTCTCATATACGAGGGTTGGCGAAGGCGGAAGGCGGCCTTCAGCCGGGGGCGGTCCGGAGCTGCCTCGATCGCTGCGGCAGAATGTCCGGATCACCTTTTGGTGCAACCGTACGAACGCGCGGATAGTCCCTCGCTAGACGCCGAGAGCCTTGCGGTTCAACGTTCGCAGGAAACGCAGCGACAACGTTCGCACGTTCGCAACATTCAGCAGCCAGGCCGCGGCGGCATAGGCAAGGCCGCCGGCGAGGCTGACGATGACGAGCGGCACGAGGCCGGTGCCGCCCACTTGCGACCGCGCAATCAGGATCGCGGCGGCCATCGCGGCCGCGGAGGCAGCGACGCCGGCGAGGCGATTGAGCTCGAACGGAACCGGATGGGCCCGATGCATCAGGACGAGTGCGACCAGGAAGCCGATCGCCTCGGTCGCCAAGGTCGCCAGCGCCGCGCCGTAAAGGCCGTAGCCGCCGATCAGCGCGAACATCAGGATCACGCTGATCACCAGCGTGAGGAAAGATTGCGTCGCCAGCATGAACGGCCGCTCGGCGAGCTGGAAGCTGATCTGCACGTAGAACTGATTGGCGATGCCGAAGAAGCGCGCAAGCACCAGTGTCGGCAACAGGGCCGAGACGCCGGCGCGGAAGTCGATCCCGACGAGCGTTCCGGCCACCTGGTCCGCCGCAAGCGCAAGCCAGACCGCAACGGGCGCCACCACGACGAGCAGCAGCTCGAGGCTTTCGGTCAGCCGCTCCCGCGTCGTCTCGCCGTTGTTCTCGGACAATGACCGGAACACCAGCGGCACGGTCGCCGCGGCGACGCTGGATGCGATCATCACCATGAACTGGCGCGGCAGATCGGCGGCAACGCCGAAGATGCCGGCAGCATCCTTGCCGAGCAGATAAGCGACAATGAGGCGGTCGCAGGCCGAATAGACCGCCACGGACAATCCCGCCAGCGTCAGCGGCAGGCCGTAGCGCGCCAGCTGCATGAACTGGCTGCGCTGGAATCGCGCGATCCCGGTGCGGTCGCCGACGAGGTTCAGGATGATGCCGGCGAGCGACCCCAGGCCGAATGCGGCGAGCAGCCCCAATCCACCCCAGCCGAGCCAGATTCCGAGAAGACCGAAGCCGACGCTGGAGAAGCTGCGCACGATCGAGATCGCCGCGAACCGGTAGGGGCGCAATTTAGCGCGCTCGAACTCCTGGCCGACATCGACTGCATTGGCCATGATCGCGACGAACATGCTGGCGAGCAGCAGCTCGACGCTGACATCGCTGCGGAACAGGACGACCAGCGGAGTGGTGGCGCAGAGCACCGCGGCCGTGAGCGCGAAGGCGACGATTGCCGTGCCACGAAAATCGACCTCCGCCGACATCGCCTGATAGCGCGACACCGACAGCTTGATCCAGGCGAAGAAGATCGCGCCCAGAATCCCGGCAAGGCTGATGCCGACGACATAGACGCCGTACTCCGCCGGGCTGAGGAGCCGCGTATAGGCCGTGACGGCGAAGAAGCCCACCGCCGCAGGCAGGATGTAGGCGACGAGATAGATCGAGAAATGGCGGTTCAGCATGCGAGCACGGGACCGTGGGCGGCCATCAGGATTAACGGATCGTTAAGACGATTGGGTGCGACAATCGGGGCTCGCCGCTGGCATTGCCAAGGATAGGTCAAGGACAAGTCAAGGATAGCCGGATAACCCTGCAAATCGGATCGCTAATGGAGCGAGCACGCGGTTATCGCGCGTTAGCGTTAAATTTGCCCTGTCCTTGAAGGAGCGGGCGCGATCACAGAAAAGAAGCAATGATAGCGAAACGTCGCCCGACTCCTCCGACGCACTGATGTAACTGATATGGACGTTGTCGAACGAACACGGGCGAGATCGACCTCCCTCCCGCGTCGAACCGCCACTGCTCCCGCGGCTCCGGCGTATCCCGGCGCGAAGGGCCGCGACAGGATGGTCCTCAACCTCTTCTTCGAGGAACGAGACGACCGCTGGTTTCCCGGCGACCGTCACCTTCGGCCGCTGCTGCGCCGGTTGCTGCTGGGCAAGTCCTTCATCAGCGGACAGCGGCGCGTTCTGCTCAATCTGTGCGCAGGTCTCGATCGGCTTGGCATTCGCTACCGCGTCAACGATTATCGCTACATTCGGAAGCATCCGGAGGAACTGGCCTGCATCATCGGCCGGCCGTTCGTGCTCGACTGGTTCAAGTGGAAGAATCCACTGCTGCTTGGCGTCGCCATGTATGACCATCCAATCGACGCACCAGAAACTCTAGAGGATCTCGACGTGAGGCAGGTGCTGTTGCCGTGCGCCTGGTATGCCGACATGTTCCGTCCGCACTGGCCCCATGTCGGTGCCTGGCCCGTCGGCATCGAGACGGATCTGTGGGTCCCGGCGCCGGCCGCGCAGAAGAAGATCGACGTGCTGCTCTACGACAAGGTCCGCTGGGATTACGACCGGTATCAACCGGAGCTGATCGAGCCGATCCGAAAGTTTCTCGAAGCCGGCGGACGCACGGTCGAAACGATCCGCTACGGGCACTACAAGGAAGAGGATTACAAGACCGCGCTGGCGCGCTGCCGCAGCATGATCTTCCTCTGCGAGCACGAGAGCCAGGGCATCGCCTGCCAGCAAGCACTCTCGAGCGGCGTGCCCGTCTTCGCCTGGGATCGCGGCGGGCCCTGGCAGGATCCGAAATATTTCCCGGACAAGGTGCGATACGAGGGTAACGTGTCCTCGGTGCCCTATTTCGACGCACGCTGCGGCATGACCTTCACTGATGCTGGCAGCTTCGCGGCGGGCTGGGGCCGTTTCTGGTCAGAGGTCGAGGCGGGAGGCTTCGCGCCGCGCGATTATGTGCTGGACCACCTGACGCTCGAGAAGGGCGCGCTTCACTATTACGAAATCGCGGAAGCCGCGATGCAGCGGCACGCGTGACCGGGCTCGACCGACGCGAATTCCTGCTCGGCAGTGTCGCAACGCTCGCGGCGGGCGCATCGGCGTCCGCGGTGCCGGCCTCGAAACGCGTCCAACGCCGCCCGGGCTACGGCGCAGCCGCCACGCTCTGGGACCTGCAAGCCGATCCGCGGCTCGGCGAGGCCATCAGCACCTATTGCACGCAGGTGGTGCCGGTGCTCGAGCTGAAATGGCCGATGCTGCGGCCGGACGCCCATACGTTCACCTTCGAGCGCGCCGACGCGATCCTGGATTTCGCGCGCGACAACGATCTGACCATGCGCGGCCACGCACTCGCCTGGTATCACGACATTCCGGACTGGACCAAGCAGATCAAGGGCAGCAAGGGCGTCGAACGCGCCTATCTCGACCACATCGGCACCGTCGTTTCCTACTACAAGGACAAGCTGACGTCGTGGGACGTCGTCAACGAGCCGATCCCGGACAATCCGCGCAGCCCGAAGGACCGGCGCGACACCTTCTGGACGCAACATCTCGGCGATCGCTGGATTCCGCTGGCGTTCCGCACGGCGGCCGCGGCCGACCCCTTCGTCAAGCTCGCGATCAACGAATATGACATCGAATCGGCGAAAGATTCCTTCATCGCCAAGCGGGCCGCCTATCGCACCCTCATCATGGACCTGCTCGATCAGGGCGTTCCGCTCCACGCCGTCGGGCTGCAGGCGCATCTTCACGCCGAGCTTGAGATCGACACGCACGGGCTCGCCGAATTCGTCACCGAGCTGCGTTCCTGGGGGCTCGAGGTTCTCATCACCGAGCTCGACGTCGACGACCAGAAGCTGGCGGGAAGTCCTGCGGAGCGCGACGCCGTCGTCGCCAAGCGCGTCGACGACCTGCTGACGGCCGTTGCCGCGAGCGGCCCGGTGCGGTCGATCCTGACCTGGGGCATCTCGGACCGTTACAGCTGGATCAACGGCACCTTTGCCCGCAAGGACAAGCAGCCGAACCGCCCCCTGCCGCTCGACGGCGAGTTCAAGCCGAAGCCGTTCATGGACGTCATCAGCAAGTTCACGAAGGACGGCTAAAGCGCGATGCGATTAGGATGAATCGTCATCGCGCTTTAGATTATTGTTCGAGCATGATCTTTTCGGAAAACCGCTATGCACTTTTCCGGATCATGCTTTAGAAATCAGCGTGTCTTCGGCGTTTCGAACGCGGCCACATCGCCGATATGATCGGGCGCCAGGCTCGGCGCGCGCCGCTCGCGCGAGGAGAGGCGGAACACGTCGCGGATGTCGGCGATCGACGTCGACGAATAGGACTGAATGCAAAGCGCGACCTGCTCGGGCGAGGCCGTGCGCATCATCGCTTCGATGGCCGGGCGGTCGAGCGGCGTGTCGTCCCAGTGCGAGACCGCGATGCTGTCTTCGGTGAGCCGATGTCGCGCCAGGTGTTCCGGCGCATTGGCGACGAAGTTTCCGTAAAGCAGATACTCCGAAAACTTCTTCTTCCGGCACAGCGCCAGCGCCCAGCTCAGGCCGGTCGCCGACTTGATCGCGTCCGTCATCGCACGCGCCGTGTCCCTGTCCCAGACCAGCGCGTTGCCGACATAATCGTCCGCCGGGAACGCGCGCTCCTTGATGCCGAGAAGCTGGTCGACGGTGCGCAGCCACAGGCCGTGCAACGGGTGGTCGGCGGCGATCGCTTTGCGCGTGACGAACAGCGGCGTCGTCTCAGCGCCGGCATATCGGCTGACGTCGAACTCGCGGAAGAACAGATTGTCCGAATCTAGGATGCAGACGCGCTGCTCGGGCGCGTTGAGGACGCCGGCGATCTTCAGGATCTGCTGGATGTGCCAGCCGTGCACCGGCGAGGACAGCAGCGACAGCCAGACGCGCCGGCTGCCGAACTGGAGCGCCGGCGGCAGCGCGAACAGCCACTTCGGCAGATAGCGCGAGGCCGGAACGATGACCCGCTTGTCGGACGCGAAGCGCGCGAACAGCGGCACGTCCTCATCGTTAACGAGCACATAATGGCGCGTGTATCCCGACAGCCAGGTGTCGATGCTCTCGCTAAGCAGCGAAAAGCGTTCGATATCCTTGGCGTAGCTGGCAGTCAGCAGGGCAACGGAATGCATGGAGCACGCTCAAATGGCCATCAGACCCGCACTGATAGCGGCAATGCGAGATGCCGGAAACTCACGATCGAAATCAAGGTAAAGCGAAACGAAGTGTTAGCCATCCGACGGCAGCCCCTGCTCCAGCCCGCGAAAGCGGAGCGGCGCCAGGGCTGAGGCGCGCTGCCACCAGTCGGCGACGCGGTCGTCGAGGGCGGTCACGCCGCGGCCCCGGCCGGGAAAGATCCGGATCTGCTGGATCGCCTCTGCCTCGAAACCCCTGGCCCTCCGCGTGATCTTGAGGGCGGCGCCTTCGCGGTCGCGCTGCGTCAGCGGCACCAGAAGACGGCCGCGCGGACGGAGCGACCGCAGCCAGAGCGGGTGCGGATGCGGGAAGCCGGCATGCACGATGATCACGTCGGCGGGCTCGCCCACGTCCTTGCACCCATCGCCGTGGACGACCGTGACGTTGCCATAGCCGCGCAAGTAGTTCGCCGCTCGGGTCGCGAGCCGATCGTCGCATTCGATCGCATGGACGCGGCCCTTTTCGCCGACCATGATCGACAGCACCGCGGAGAAATAGCCGAGGCCGCAGCCGATCTGCACCACACGGTCCGCCCGCTTGACGTCGAGAGTGTCGATCAAATGCGCCCACAGGCTCGGCAGGCCGGTGTCGAGCTTGCGGCGTGCATCGATGGCGACCAGCACGTTGTCGTAGAGATGAACGGGATCGGCGTCGGGCGTCGGGCGGTAGCTGCGCGCTGCCTCGCCTTTGATGCGCCAAGGCCCCCTTGGCAGAAATTTCTCGCGCGGAACGGCGGCGAGCGCGGCGAGCAGACGCTTCGAGGCAATCCGCTCGCGCCTGGCGATCAACTCCACGTAGCGCGCCCGCGCGGCGGCAAGATCGCTCATGTCACAGACCGGCCTGCTCGCGCACCGGCGCGTCCATGCCGAGCTCGTCGACGAGCTGCAACGCCTGCTTCAGGTCCGGCGTGTAAAAGCCCTCGCTGAATTTGCCGACGATCGGCATGAGCAGGAGTCTTGCGTGCTCGCGCTTGCCGGCTTGATGCGACAGGCGCGCGAGGCAGACGGCGGTGCGAAGCTCCCAGGACAGCGCTCCCTGCTTGCGTGCGGTCTCCAGCGAAAGGCCGAACAGGTCGTCCGCCTCCTGTACCGACGCCGGGTCGCCACCCGCCAGCGTGATCTCGCCTTGCATGCGATAGACCTCGGCGAGATAGAAGTGATCGCCGGTCCGCCTTGCGGTCGCAAGCGCACCATCCAGCGCGCGCAAGGCGGCGTCGCGCATCCCGACCTTGGCGTACGTTTCCGCGAGCAGACAGCGGAACCAGCAGCCGGCGAGCCAGGAATCCATCGCCTCGTACTCGTCGAGGCCGAAGCGCATCTGGCCGAGGCCTTCGTCGGCTTCGCCGAGCTGAGCCAGCGCCCAGCCGCGCAGGATCGCCGCCTGCTGCTTCCAGTGCAGGAAATTGTGCTCGGTGGCAATGATCATGGCGCGATTGGCGTAGTCGCGCGTGCCTTCGACGTCGCGCAAATGCTGGCGGAGATAGGCGCCGAACACCAGCGCGAAGGCGAGCGTGAAAGGGTGGCGGATCTTCTCGGCGTTCGCGATCGCCTGCTCGCTGTGCTGGCGCGCCGCGTCGGGCCGACCGAGGAACCACAGGAGGTAACCGAGATAGGACAGCGAAACGACACCGGGATCGATGCCGTGCCGTTCCATCAGGTCGGAGTGCAGATCGGGGCTGAACAGGTTGATGCAGCGGTGCAAATGGTGCTGCGAGGCTGCGAAGCGGCCGCGATAGAGCATGGTCATCGCGATCGCGCGGTGCGCCTCGATCAGATAGCCGGTCTGCTGCGCCGGCTGCGTCCGCTCGTTCAGCCGCTCGCGCTTGGCAAACTTCAACAGCTCGACGCTGAGATCGTGCGCGCGGGTGAGATCGGCGCGGATGAAATGGCACACCCAGAGCCCGCGCGTCGCAGCGAAGACCTTTTCGTCGTCATCGAGCTGACGGCCGAGCTCCAGCGCGCGGATGTAGTTCTCCTCGACCTCCTGCACCGCGTAGCCCTT
This sequence comes from Bradyrhizobium sp. NBAIM03, assembly GCF_020194055.1. NCBI lineage: Bacteria > Pseudomonadati > Pseudomonadota > Alphaproteobacteria > Hyphomicrobiales > Nitrobacteraceae > Bradyrhizobium > Bradyrhizobium sp. NBAIM03. The sequence continues at coordinate 60,505 of NZ_JADYVS010000024.1, forward strand.
GGCGGCGATCAGCGCGTTGCCGAGCGCGATGCGCAGCTTGAGCTCCATCTCGTCGGCGCCCTGCATGCGCGCATTGGCCTGCACGACGTTAAGGCCGCGGCGCAGGTGGCCGATCGCCTCCAGATTGGCCCCGGTCTTGGCCGCCTGCTTGCCGGCCTTGAGCCAGAAGCTGGCGGCGCCCTCGCTCTGGCCGGATTCGGTCAAATGATGGGCGAGCAGCTCCGGTTCGCGCTCGGTCCTCTCCGGATACATCTCGGCGAGCACCTGGGCGATCCGCGCATGCAGCTTGCGCCGCTCGCTGTGCAACAGGCTCGCATGCGCGGCGTTCTGGATCATCACGTGCTTGAAGGAGTACAGCGCATCCGGCGGATGGCCGCGGCGCATGATCAGCCCGGCCTCCTGCAGATGACTGAGCGCCGCCTCGATCTGCTCGGCCGGCGTATTGGCGACGGCATGCAGCGTCTCGTAGGAGAACTCGCGGCCGATCGTGGCGCCGATCTGCGCGATGCGCTTGAAGGGTCCCATCCGATCGAGCCGCGCCATCAGCGAGTCGGTCAGGGTGGCCGGGATTGCGAGCTGCCGCCACGGCCCCGACAGCACGTAGCGCCCGTGCCGCTCGGTCAGCAGATTGGATTCCAGAACCGTCTTGGTCAGCTCTTCCAGGAACAGCGGCACGCCGTCGGTCTTGACGATGATCTCCTCGACAACCTCCTTGGGCAGCTCGCGTCCCGCGACGCGCTCCACCAGCGTCGTGCGCAACTGCCGGCTCAAGCGGTTCAGGACCAGGGTGGTGATGTGCGAATGCGCGTTCCAGCTCGCCTGGAATTCCGAGCGCGCGGTGATGATCGCCAGGATCGGCTGGTTCTGCACCCGATCGACCAGGAGGTCGACCACCTCGCGGGAGGTCGGGTCGATCCAATGCAAATCCTCGAACGCGATCACCAGCGGCATCTCGCGCGCAAGGCCGAGGAAATGGTTGACCAGCGCCACGACCGTCGCATCCTTCTGCTGCTGCGGCGACAGCTCGAGCGGCGGATAGCGGTCCCCGGTCGGTATCGACAGCAGCGCGGCAAACAGCGGGGTGACCTGCTCAATGTCGCCATCGGCGGCGGCGATCGCGTTCTCCAGGCTCGCCAGCGACAGCGCGGACGAATCCTCGCGATCGAGACCGAGGGAGAATTTGAGCTGCTCGACGAACGGATGGAACGCGGTGGAGGTGTAATAGGGCGAGCACTGCAGCGAGACCTGTCCATGGCGGTCGCCCGATATCCGCTCGAAGATCTCCTGGATGATGCGCGACTTGCCGATTCCGGGCTCGCCGAACTTGACCACGACCTGGCCGTCGCCGTCCTTGGCCTGCTGCCAGCGCCCCATCAACAGCGCGATCTCCTCCTCGCGGTTGACGAGCGGCGTCAGGCGCGTACCCATCGCCGCAGCGAAACGGGTCTCCAACCGCGAGGCGCGCACCACGTGCCAGGCCTGGGCCTTCTCGGAGATCCCCTTCAAGTCGTGGACTCCGAGATTGCGGTAGTCGAACTTCCCCTTCAGCAGCGCCTGCGTCGAGGCCGAGATCACCACGCCGTTGGGCGGCGCCAGGCCTTGCAGGCGCGCCGCGAGATTGACGGTTTCCCCGACCGCGGAGTCGCGTTCTTCGGTGCCCTGCCCGACGAGGTCGCCGACCACAACGAGGCCGGTCGCGATCCCGATGCGGACGGCGGGTGAATGGCTGAGCGCACCACGCGGCTCGACCGCGCGTGCCGTCGACAGCACCCGCACGATCTCGAGCCCGGCGCGCACCGCGCGCTCGGCATCGTCCTCATGTGCGGTCGGATAGCCGAAATAGACCAGGATACCGTCGCCGACGAAACGGGCGGCAAAGCCCTCGTATTGCTTGACCACCCGGACGCAGGTCTCGCGAAAATCCGCGATCATGTCGCGGACGTCCTCCGGATCGAACTGCGCGGACAGCGAGGTGGAATCCACCATGTCGCAGAACATCGTGGTGAGCTGGCGCCGTTCGGCTCCGACCTCCGCCCGGATTTGCGGACGCGGCGCCTCCGCCGGCGCCTCCGTGGTTTCCGCTTGAAACAGCGCCGCCATCGCCCGCTGCAGCCGCTTGCGATCGCCGAGCGGCAATCCGAGCTCGACCAGATCGGCTTCGGTGAGATCCGCGATGACGTCGAGATCGAGGCGGTGCTGCGCGAAAAGATCGGTGTAGTGCCCGAGGCCGATGCTTTCGAGCCAGTGATTCAGCCCACCTTCCAAACTCGTGCTCGGCTCGTTCTCCAGCATCGTGATTCTGCCCGACCCTTACTCCGTCGAAGGGCTCGAGGGCCCCTCAACCACAGATTTTGGGGTCCAAACTTCACCTCGGACTGGACGCATTCCCCAACTTCTTGGAAGAATAACTTAATCGGTCCAAAAGGGAATGGCGTTGTCGGACATTGCATCCGGAGCGGACGAAGCATCAGCCGGCACCACGGCCGAAACGAAGGTGTTCGCGCATATCAGCGGCCTTCTCGAATTCTACGCCCGCAGGACGCCGGCGGCGCCCGCACTCCTCGCTTCCGGCCGGCCGGCGCTCAGCTATGGCGCGCTGGCCGAGTCGATCCGGCAACTGGTGCGTGCCTTGCGTGAACTCGGCATCCGTCCCGCAGACCGCATCGCGGTGGCGCTGCCGCGCGGCGCCGATACTGCCCTGGCGCTGCTAGCAGTCGCATCAGGCTGCGCCTGCGTCCCCGTCAACCCCGATCTGACGGCGGACGAGCTGCAACGCTATTTCAGCGAACTGAAGCTGACCGCGCTCGTGACCCGGGCCGACATGAACTCGGCGAGCCGTGACGCCGCCAGGATGCTCGACATCGCATTGATCGATTTCGTGGCGGGGCCCACCCACGATCTCGGCGGCTGCGCGTTCATTGCTCCGGCGATCGGGCCGGCCAATGCCGGCGGCGCTTCGCGCGGCGACGACGATGCGTTCATCCTGCTGACGTCAGGCACGGCGGCGCGACCGAAAATGGTGCCGCTGACCCATCGCAATGTCTGCCTGTCCGCTTACAATGCCGGCCATGTGCTGTCGCTCACGATGCATGATCGCCTACTCAACGTCCTGCCGCTGTTTCATGCCCATGGCTTGATCTCCGGCCTGCTCACGGCGCTGGCCGCGGGCTCCAGCGTGATCTGCACCGACGGTTTCGACGCAGCGTCGTTCTTCGGCTGGATGCGGGAGCTGCAACCGACCTGGTACACGGCGGTGCCGACCATTCATCGCGCATTGCTGACGGCGGCGGAAGTAAACCCCGACCGCGCCCGACCATCGTCGCTGCGCGTGATCCGGTCGGCTTCGGCCTCGCTCGCGCCGACGATTCTCGCCGGGCTGGAGACAACGTTCGGCGTTCCCGTGCTCGAAACTTACGGCATGACCGAGGCGGCCTCGCAGATTGCGGCCAATCGGTTCGAGCTGCGCAAGGTCGCGTCGGTCGGTCGCGCCGCCGGCCCGGAGATCGCGATCATGGACGAGACCGGCCGCACGCTCGCAAGCGGGGCGCACGGCGAGATCGTGCTGCGCGGGCCGAACATGAGCCGCGGCTATTATAATGACGAGCCGGCGACGCGGGCCGCATTCCGCAACGGCTGGTTCAGGACCGGCGACCTCGGCTATCTCGATGACGACGGCTATCTCTTCATCGTCGGCCGCATCAAGGACGTCATCAACCGCGGCGGGCAGAAGATATCGCCGCTGGAGGTGGAAGACGTCCTGCTCAGCCATCCGGCGGTGCTGGAAGCCGGCGTGTTCGCGGTCCCGCACCAGAAGCTCGGCGAGAACGTCGCGGCCGTCGTGGTGCTGCGGCCGAACGCCGAGGCGACCTCGGACCAGTTGCGCCAATTCGCGCGAAAGCGGCTTGCGGCCTACAAGATACCGAGCCTGATCCGCAGCGTGGCGGCGCTGCCGAAGGGCGCCAGCGGCAAGGTCAAGCGCAACGCCCTCGCCGGGCTGATTGCAACGGTCGACGCGGACGACGAGACCCGGCTGCCGCGCAATGCGGTCGAGAGCCAGCTCGCCGAGATCTGGGCCGGCCTGTTGGAGCTGCCGCAGGTCGGCGCCGACCAGGACGTCTTCGCGCTCGGCGCGGATTCGCTCGCGGTGACACAGATGCGCTCGCGCCTGCGCGACCGCTTCAATGTCGACTTCTCGTTCGAGGATATCTTCGATTGCCCGACGGTCGCAGCGCTTGCGGCCCGGATCGAGACCGCCGCAAGCCGGCGCGAGACGGCGCTGCCGGGCTGGCGCCGGCTTGCAGGCACGGACGCACCGCTGTCGTTCCAGCAGCAGCGGATGTACGTGCTCTCGCGACTGGACCCGACGCGGTACAATTATAACGTCGTCGAGATCGCCGTCCTCAAGGGCCCGGTCGACGCCGCCGCGCTGTCTGCGAGCCTCGCTGCGATCTCAACGCGCCATGAGGCGCTGCGCTCGGTGTTCGTCGAGCGCCAGGGCGAGCCGATGCAACTCGTGCTGTCATCGACGCCGCGGCTGGAGCGCATCAAGCTCAAGCCATGCCCTGCGGGCAGGCGGCCTGCGGCAATCCGGCGCGAGGCGCTCAGGCTTGCGCAACGTCAGTTCGACCTGGCCCACGCGCCGCCCCTGAAGACGACACTGCTGTCGTTCGACAGGAACAACCATGCGCTGGTGGTCAACGTCCATCACCTCGCCACCGATGGCTGGTCGCAGCGGCTGTTCTGGCAGGAGCTCGCCGTCCATTATGCCGCGACACGCAAGAAGCATTCGGCCGCACTGCCGCCGCCCGCTTTCCAATATCGCGACTTCGCACTCTGGCAGCAAAGCTGGGCGCAGACGCCCGCGGCCAGGGAGCAGCTTGATTATTGGCGGACCCAGCTCGACGGCGTCACCATGCTGCCGCTGAGAACCGACAGGCCGAGACCTGAGATCTGGAGCGGACACGGCGCGCGTCACTACCTTGAATTCTCAAAGTCCCTCTCGTCCGAGCTGCGCGCGTTGAGCCAGAACCAGGGCGTCACGCCGTTCATGACGCTGCTCGCCGCTTTCCAGTGCCTGTTGTTCCGCCACACCTCGCATGAGGACGTCGCCACGGGATCGCTGATCGCCAACCGCAACCAGATCGAGAGCGAACGCCTGATCGGGCTGTTCGCCAATACCCTGGTCCTGCGCAACGATTTCAGCGGCGATCCGAGCTTCGGCGAGATGTTGCGGCGGGTACGGCAGGTCACGCTGGACGCCTACCGCAACCAGGACCTTCCGATCGAGGAGGTGTTGCGCGCATTGCGGGTGGCGCGCCGCAGCGACGGCAATCCGCTGTTCCGGATCATGTTCATCCTCCAGAACGCCTCGATCGAGGCGGCGCGCTTTCCTGGCCTGTCGACCCGGCGGCTGGAAGTCGATCCCAGGGTGGCGCGGTTCGACATCACGCTCGAACTGGTCGAGGCCGATGGCCGCTTCACCGGCTTCTTCGAATACGCCACCGATCTGTTCGAGGCCGCGACGATCGAAGCCATGGCGGCCCAGTTCAAGGCGCTGCTCAAGGCCGTCATCGCCAATCCGGAACAGCGCATCTCGCGCCTGCCGCTCCTGACCGGGGCCGAACGTCGGCAAGCGCTGGCAAAAGGCCGGGGCATGCCGGCCAATTTCACCACACGCGGCAACTTGAGCGAACGCTTCGAGCGCCAGGCGAGGAAGACGCCGAACGCAGTCGCGGTCTCGGACGGTCGCACGTCCCTGACCTATCGCGAGCTGGCGCGTCGCACTGGGGCGGCCGCGCGCTGGCTTGCCCGTGAGGGCGTCGGCGCCGAGAGCGTGGTTGCCCTGCTCGCGGAGCGCGGGCCCGACCTGCTCGCCGCGATGATCGCGGTGCAGCGCGTCGGCGCGGCCTTCCTCAATCTCGATCCCGACCAGCCGACGGCAAGGCTCTCGACCATCCTCGGATCGAGCTGTGCCCGCGTGCTGCTGACCGGGCGGGCTCAGTCTGCCATGGTCGAGGCCCTGCTCGAACCGCTGGTCGAGCGCATCCCGGTGGCCGAGCTCGACGACGCTCTTGCATCCGGGTCGACAAAGCCGGCCCGCGCCGCACGCCGCGCCGCCTCGAGCCTTGCCTATCTCGTCTATACGTCCGGCTCCTCCGGCGCGCCGAAGGGCGTCATGATCGAGCAGCGCGGCCTGTCGAACCATCTGGCCTCGCTCATCTCCGAACTCGGCCTCTCGCCTAAGGACGTGATCGCGCAGACCGCGCCGCAGAGCTTCGTCATCTCGGTCTGGCAATTCCTCGCCGGTCCCATGGTCGGCGCGCGCGTCCATGTCTGCGGCAGCGCGATCGTGCAGGACCCGATGCTGCTGGCGCGCGAGATCGAGCGCGAGGGCATCACGGTGCTCGAGATCGTGCCCTCGCTGCTGCGCCTCATTCTCGAGCGTATGGACGAGGCGCCGATCCCGCGCGCCTTCGCGAAGCTGCGGCTGCTGATCTCGACCGGCGAGCCGTTGCCCGTCGAGCTCTGCCGCGCCTGGTTTGCCCGCTGCCCGAGGGTGCCGCTGATCAATGCCTATGGCGCGTCGGAATGCTCCGACGACGTCTCCCTGCATCGCCTTACCAAGGCGCCGGCGATCGCGACGGCCAACGTTCCGGTCGGGGCGCCGCTGCCGAACACGCAGCTCTACGTGCTCGACGCGCAGCTCCAGCCGCAACCGATCGGCGTGACCGGCGAGCTCTGCATCGGCGGCGCCGGAATCGGCCGCGGCTATATCAACGATCCCGCGCAGAGCCGGCAGCGCTTTCTGCCCGATCTGTTCTCGCGCCAGGCCGGCAGCCGGCTCTACCGGACCGGCGATCTGGCCCGGCGCCGCGCCGACGGGACGATCGAATGCCTCGGCCGCGCCGACCATCAGGTCAAGATCCGTGGCTATCGTATCGAGCTCAAGGAGATCGAGAACGCGCTGGCCGAGCATCCAAGCGTGCGCGCCGCCATCGTCGAACCGCGCCGCGAGGCGAGCGGCGGCATCAGGCTGATCGCCCATGTCGTCGCCAAGCCCGGCAGCCGCAGCAGTGCCAGCGAGCTGCGCGATTTCCTGAAGAGCCGCCTCTCCGTCCACGCCGTCCCCGCCGCCTTCCTGTTCCTGGATCAGGTGCCGCTCAACGCCCATGGCAAGATCGACCGCTCGGCGCTGCTGGCGTCCGTCCCACCGGAAACGTCCGGCGCGGATGCGGTCGTCCCGGCGCGGCACTTCACCGAAAAGGTGCTCTCCGACATCTGGATCGACCTGCTGAACGTCGAACGCATCGGTGTTACCGACAATTTCTTCGACCTCGGCGGCCATTCGCTGCTGGCCGGCCAGGTGATGGCGCGCATCGCGCGGGCGCTCGGCGTGTCGCTGCCGATCAAGGCCCTCTTCGAGGCGCCGACGATCGAGGGGTTGGCGCGGCGGGTCGAACAGACCGTGGCCACGAAGCCGCACAAGCCTGCCGCAAGCCTGCCGCGATCGGCTGCGGGCGGGCCGCCGGCGTTTTCCACCGGACAGGGCCAGATGCTGCACATCGAGCGCAATCTGCCGGGGCTGCCGCAGCTCAACCTGCCCTTCGCCTTCCGCCTGCAGGGCCCGCTCGATTCGGCCGCCCTGGCAAAGGCGATCGACGACGTGGTGCGCCGGCACGAATCGCTGCGCACCGCGTTCGCCTGGAACGGCGATGAGCCGGAAAGCCGCATCGCCGCGCCACGCACGCTCGGCCGAATCATGACGGTCGAGACGATCGGCGACGGTCATTCCCACAACAACAAGCGGCGCAAGGCGCTCGAGCTCAGGAAGATCGATCTCCTGATCGAGCAGGAGGCCTATACCCCGATCGACACCACGCGCGCGCCGCTGTTGCGCGCCCGGCTGTTGCGGCTCCACGACGACGACCACGTGCTGCTGCTGACGCTGCATCACGCCGTCGTCGACGGCTGGTCGATCGGCGTGCTGTTCGAGGAATTGTCGAGCCGCTATGCCGCGCTGGCCGGATATCCGTCCGCGCCGCTGCCGAAGCCGCCGCCGGCCTTTTCGGACGTGGCACGTTGGCAGCGCTGGTGGTGCGGCACCGACGCGGCGCGCCGCCAGGCGTCCGACTGGATCCTGAATTTGCGCGGAGCGGGTCCCCTCTTCGACGGCGAATCGAGCCCGGGCGCCTCCACCGGGCATCATCCGGTCTGCCTCGAGCGCGAGCTGATCGCCCGGTTGACGGCGTTTGCCGGCCAACACAATTGCACGCTGTTCATGTGCTTCCTCACCGGCCTGAAGGCCATGCTGCTGGCCCGGACGGGCCGCACCGACATCGCGGTCGCGACCGCGATGGCCAATCGTGCCCAGCCGGACACCGACCGGATCATCGGCCCGTTCGAGAACACGGTGATCGTCCGCACGACAATCACGCCGGACCTGTCTTTCGCGCAGGCTCTGCTGCGGGTGCGCCAGAGCGTGCTCGAGGCGCATGCGCGGCAGGAGCTGCCGTTCAACGTCCTGGCCGATCGACTGGAGCAGGAGGGGATCGATCCGGCCTCGCTGCTCCAGGTCTATTTCACGCTGCAGAATCCGTTGCGCCGGCCGCTCGATCTCCCGGATCTCGCGACGGAATCGATCGGCAACGTCACGCGCGAAGGCCAGCCGGTGCTGCCGATCGACCAGACCTGGCTGTCGCTGATGCTCAAGGAGCGCCCGACCGGCATTACCGGCTCCTGCAATTACAAGCGCGATTTGCTCGAGGGCCGAGCGGTCGGCGAATGGATGGAGGACCTCGTCGCCCTGCTAACGGCGGCGATCGCCCAGCCCAACGCACCACTCGGCAGATTGCTCGCGCGCAGGGCCGCTTGATGCCGCGACATCGCGCCAGAATACGGGTTCACGCCCCAAAGCTGTGAATGATCAAGTTGCAGCTTGATTATTTGGCGTCGTCGCGCAAGATTATTCTCGGATTTTGATTTGGGATGATCATTTTCAACCGGGGGAGTGTTATGGGTTTCATCAAATTTACCAAGAAGACCTCGCTCAGCGCGGAGGACCGCAAGGCGCTGCAAGACCTGCTCAATTTCGAGAAGCAAAAACTCCAGCTCGCACTGAAGGATGTCGACGCCAGCCTTAAGGCTCTGCGCGGGTCCAAGAAGAAGAAGTCCAAGAAGAAGTAAACTCGTCGGTCGGGGACGGCCGTACGAATCTTCGCAGAGCGGCCGCTTGCGTGTCGAGTTTGGGGGCTCGCACAAGCTTGCGCCTGTAAACCGGCCTGCAAATCGACAAGAATTCGCCCGGGTGGACCGCTAGGTACGGTCCTCTCGGCTGATTCTTGCGCAGTTGTTTCTTCCGTCGGCACCGAGGGATTTGGCCTCGCCCGACGCCATGGGCCCAATTGATGGCAGACGACAGAATCGAACTCTTTGTCGGACTGATCGAGACCATTGACGTGCCGGGCGCGGCGGAGGCGTGCCGACGCCTGCTCTCGGTCGACGAGCGGGCCCGGGCCGATCGCTTCGTGTTCGAGCGGCATCGGCGGCAATACATCTTCGCGCATGCGATGTTGCGCCTGGCGCTGTCACAGGTCGCTTCCAACGTCGCGCCCACCGACTGGTCGTTTGGCGCGGGCCGCTATGGCCGGCCGTTCGTCGCAGCACCAGCCACCTCGACCGCGCTGCATTTCAGCCTGTCGCATGCCGACGGCTGCGTCGCCTGCGTGGTGTCGCGGCATGAGGCCGTCGGGGTCGACGTCGAAACCGTGTCGCGGCGCGTCGCGCCGCTGTCCACCGCGCTTCGCTTCTTTGCGCCGGAAGAGGTCGAAGCCTTGCGCGGACTGCCGGAGGCCGCGGCGATCGAGCGCTTTTTCGATTATTGGACGCTCAAGGAGGCCTATCTGAAGGCCAGGGGCTTTGGGCTCAATCTGCCGCTCGACGCCTTCGCCATGCAGGTGTCACGCGAGGCCATCGAGATCAGCTTCAAGCCCGACATCGTCGACGATCCGGACGCCTGGCGCTTCTCGCTGTGCTCGCCATCGCCCGCGCATCGCCTCGCGATCGCCGACGGCTCCCGCGCGGACGGCGGCCTTCCCATCAGCCGCCATGCCTGGCCCCTCCGCGAAGCGGCTGAGTGAGGCGGCTCGTGTCTGCAAGGCGCGTGCGCCGAGTGGGATGTTTTGAGTCGCGAGCGACGCGGCTTCTTCTCCCTCGCCCCGTTGTTACGGGGACGCGACGAGCTTCGCTCGCGTTGAGTGGTCGGGGTGAGGGACCTCTCTCCGCACAGGGGACCGCCGCGCGACCTGTACCCCCCCACCCGGAATTTGCTGCGCAAATTCCGACCTCTCCCCGCAAGCGGGGAGAGGTAAGCATCACCGCGCTTCTTCGAATCCCGCCAGCACAGAGGTCAGGTTGGCGCCGAGAATGTCCGAGAGATAGCCGCCTTCCTGCACGAGCACGGTCGGCAGGCCCAGCTTCGCGATGGCCTGGCCGATGCGGCGGAAGCCGGGTGTGGTGACGGCCAATCCCTTGAGCGGATCGTGCTCGGAGGCATCGAGGCCGAGTGCGATGACGAGGGCGCCGGGTGCAAAGGATTCGATCGCCTTGCGCGCGATGTCCAGCGCCTGGAGATAGCCGTCATCGCCGGTGCCGATGGGAAGCGGAATGTTGAGGTTGGTGCCGAGGCCGGGTCCTTCGCCGCGCTCATGCGCATAGCCCCATACGTACGGATAATACGCAACGGGGTCGGCATGGATCGAGATCGTGTAGACGTCGGGCCGGGCATAAAAGATGCCTTGCGTGCCGTTGCCGTGATGGACATCGACGTCCAGGATCACGACGCGCTCGTGCTTCTGCCGCAGATGCGCCGCCGCGATCGCGCTGTTGTTGAGGAAGCAGAAGCCGCCGGCCATATCGCGATAGGCGTGATGGCCGGGCGGGCGGCAGAGCGCGTAGACCGCGTCCTCGCCGTCCATCACCATCTGCGCAGCAGTGACCGCAACGTCGGTGGCGGCGCAGGCCGCGGCCCACGTGCCCGGACCGATCGGCGCTGCGGTGTCGGCGGTGTGCCAGCCGAGCTTACCGACGATGTGGGTCGGATAGGTCGCGGCATGGCGCACGGGATGGACATTGCCGATCATCTCCGGGCCGGAATCGCCGAGCGCCGTCCAGGCGTCCCAGGCTTCGCTGAGGAACGACAGGTATTCCGGACTGTGAACGCGTGCGCGCGGACCGGGCCCGAACTTGGTTGGTTCGACCAGTTGATGCCTGCCGTCCTTCAATCCCCTGAGCAGGCGATCGGCGCGCTCGGGCTGCTCGGTGGTGCGCTTGACGACACCGCGCACCAGGAAGAATTGCGGATCGTGACTGCGGTGCAGTTCGGTATGGACGGCTTTCACTCAAACACCCCGTGGTCGCATGCTACTGGACGTGCCGCAGAGTCTTGATCGCCACGGCCGCCGGATGCAAGCAATAAGAATGCCGCCCATCGTCGCGCTGCCCTGCGCGGAAAGCAGAGCGCTTGCGAAGCTCAGCAGCGGCCGCGCTGGAGGCAGTGCTCGCGGCCCTGCTGGTCGGTGCGGAAGGACTCGATGAAGCCACCCTGGCGCTGGGTGACGAAGACGGTCTTGCCGTCGCTGCCGCCGAAGGCAATGTTGGTCGGCTCCTTGGCCTTCAGCGGGATCTCGCGCTCGACCGCGCCGGTCGGCTTCATCAGCGCAATCGTGCCCTTGAGAATGCGCGCGACGTAGAGGCGGCCGGCAACGTCGGTGCGCAGGCCGTCGATGGTGTCGGGCTGAAACGCCTTGACGAGTTTTGCAGCCGTCAGCTCGTTGCCGCTGATCGCATAGGACCAGATCTGGCCGCTGCTGGATTCGCCGACATAGAGCGTCTTGCCGTCAGGGCTGAGGTCGATGCCGTTGGTGGTGCCCATGGCGCGCGGCGTCGACATCACCTGCCCCCGCACCGTACCGTCCGCTCCCCTGGCGATGCGCCAGATGTGGCCTTCGCGCCCCTTCCAGTTCGGATCGCTCGCATAGATCGTGCCGTCCGGCGCGATCGTGATGTCGTTGGGCTGGCTCATCTCGCCGGAGTGAAACCACACCGCGGGCTTGGTCGCACCCTTGGGGATGGCGAAGATGTTGTGCTTCTTGTAGTCGGCGATGAACATGGTGCCGCTGCGATCGAAACGGATCGCGTTGCCGACGCTGCCTTCGGGGAGCGTCGTGAACAGCTCCGAGGCGGCGCCACCAGCGGGCAATTTGCCGATGGTGCCGGGCTTGCCGAGATTGACGACGAACAGATTGCCGTCGAGATCGGCGGCCGGCCCTTCGATGCCGAAGGTGTATTCGCTGGCGGGCGTCACCTGTGCGCTTTCGAACAGTTTTGTTTCGGCAGCGGCCGGCAGCGTCGTGACCAGCAGGATGCTACTGCACAGGCACCAGAAGTTCCTGCCGGATGTAATAGCCATCGCCGTCGGTGCACTCGCCGTTCAGATAGGGATCGGCTGGCCGGAAGAATCGGCTAAAGCCGGGTCTGTCTACAGCGCTCCTTTGTGTCACGACGACGACGTTTCCAGCCGGTATTTCGCCGCATTCCTTGTTGGCCTTGCTGAAAAACTTCCGCTGCGGCGGGCCTAGCTTGATCCGCATCCGCGTGCCCGGCACCATTTTGGCGACGAACAGGTCCGCGGTATCGAGCAGGCGCGTGTAACCGGGCTCGGTCTTGGGCAGGCTCTCGCCGCCCGGCGGCATCAGCTTCTCGGCGCCTAGGCCGCGCAGGCGCGTCCGCAGCCTGCCGGCGTCGGGATCGCCAGGGTAGATCCAGCCGTCCTGCGCCAGCATGAAGTGCAGGACTGCCCTGTCCTTCTCCGCATCCGATTGCCCCGCGTTCAGGCCGAAATCCGAATGGCAGCCGACGCAATGTTTCTCGACGAGGCCCTTGCGCAAGGTGGTGAGGCGAACGCTGTTCTGCGCGTCTCTGGCGACGAAGGCTGCGAGCTGGTCGATCATCGCCTGGCTGCGCGTATCGCAGGGGAGCGGCTGAGGTCGCTCGCCGGCCGCGCGATCGATCCGGATCACAGTCTTGTTCTTGTCCTCGACCAGCCAGATCGCGCCGTCCTCCGTCACCGTCATGCCGACCGGCGCACCTTGCGGCCGCGCACCGTTGACGCGGTGCCAGCCGGCGATCAGCTCTTCGAACGGCGCGGCGGCGACCTCGCCGGCATCGGTCCGGAAACTGCGGGTCGGCTCGGCCGCGCAACTGACGTGATAGCGCACCGGTGCCGCGCTGGGCTTTGGAAAACCGTGATCGTCGACGGCATAGACCAGCAGCCGGCTCCCGGTCGGCCGATAGCCGTGCAGACCGACCAGCAGCTTGCCCTCCAGCTCCGGGAATTTGGCGCCGTGGTAATACAGCATCGCGAGCGGCGCGCCGTGCGGCGGCAGCAGCGAGAGCGGCGCCTTGTAAAGCGCATTGGCCGAGCAGAACGACTTGTACGCGCCCGATTGCAGCACGAGCCTGAATTCGGGGCTCGGCGTCGACAAATCGTAGCAATAGGGCCAGCCGTAGTGCCTGCCCTGCTCGATCGCGTTGATCTCCTCGTTCGGCTTGAAGATGTCGGGCAGGTCGCGGGCGTTCTCGCCTTGCAGGAAGGCGTAGCCAGCGTCCGGAAACTTCGGGTGCAGCACCAGCGCCATCGAGTTGCGCAGGCCGCGCGCATAGACAATGTGCGGCGGGTCGGGATCGCCAGGTTTCAATGCCGGGAAGACGCCGCCTGCGGGCGGCGTGAACAGCCAGATCGATGCCAGCGCGGACACGCCCTCGGCCGCCGCACAGGGTTTTGTGATCGGCGCAGGCGTGATGCAATCGTCGCTGTGCGAGCCGACATTGACGAACAGCCGGCCGTTCCGGTCGAACACGAACTGCTTGAACGGGTGCGCGCTCTCATCGGTCCTCGTGCCATCCGGCAGCGTGATCCGGCGGCCGGGCATGTGACGGATGATGGTCTCGACCGTGCTGCGTGGATTGTCCGCGAGCGGGTCGAACCGGAAGATCGTCTGCGCCGTCGAGGCATAAAGCTTTTTGTCCGGGCCGATGACGAGAGCGAACGGATATTCTATCCCCGTCAGCAGCTCCTTGAAGCGTTGCCCCTGCGGGGCACGCGGATCGAGCAGCAGCAGCCGCCCGTCGGTGTGGCCCCAGCCGCCCATATCGGCGACCACCAAAAGGTCGCGGCCGGGCACCTGGACGATCGAGCGCGGAAATTTGAGGCGGTCCCCCTCGCTGGCGACGAGGCCGGCGCAATATCCCGCCTTCATGTCGATCTGGATCCTGGGAAAGGCGAGATCGCCGCTGCCGCAGGCTTCCGTGCCGATCGCGTAGCCGCTCTTTCTGACCGGCTCGGACGAAGCCGGGGCGAAGCCGAGCAGCGCGGCGGCGAAGCCCGCTGCAAGAACGACCGCTGCAGGCAAGCGCAAATTTGGCCGTTCGCGATCGAATGTGAACTGGTTCACCGTGAGCCGCCTTCCCGCGGGCGTTGTTCCATGCCGCCGCGGTGCCGTCCAGTCATCACCCGCCTGTGATTAAACCTGTAACGACCTTGGGTCCGACCAATATCCGTAGATTTCCTTACCGGGCTCGACCCGAATGTTTCGCGAATGCTTGGGGTGGTATCGGTTTGCCGTCCCGATCGCTTTCTACAGGAGGCGCCTATGGTCCAGGTCTATTTTCACTGCTCCAACACCGAGGGCACGCTGATCGACCGCTACGGCGCCGCAGTCGCCAATCTGACCGAGGCGCGCGACCGCGCCGCTCAGATCATGAACTCGATGATCCAGACCCCCGGCGCCGAGGACTGGCGCGACTGGGTGATCCACGTCAGCGGCTCCGACGGCGAGGATCTGTTCGACCTCCCCTTCACCGCCATGCTCGGCAAGCCGCATTGAGGTGATGCCATGTTGCTCGCTTCATTGAGCCTGCTGCGCCAGCCCCTCAGCTTCGTCGCCACCAGATGGCAGACGCTGATCCGCGTCGCAGCCAATCCCTACCGCCCCGAGCTGCACTACATGCGCGGACCCGGCCCGAAATGGCGCGCCAAGTACCAGGCCAGCCGGCTGGATCGCATGCGCTGAGCGCGCGGCCGTAGAAA
This sequence comes from Bradyrhizobium sp. NBAIM03, assembly GCF_020194055.1. Lineage (NCBI taxonomy): Bacteria > Pseudomonadati > Pseudomonadota > Alphaproteobacteria > Hyphomicrobiales > Nitrobacteraceae > Bradyrhizobium > Bradyrhizobium sp. NBAIM03. The sequence continues at coordinate 75,650 of NZ_JADYVS010000024.1, forward strand.
TCGCACTAATCGTCGTCATGGCCGGGCTTGACCCGGCCATTCCACGTTTTGGGGGCTCGGATAGGAAGACGTGGATGCCCGGGACAGCCCGGGCATGACGGTTGGATGAGAAGCATGCCCACCTCACCTCCCGGTAAACTTCGCCTTGCGCTTCTCCACGAACGCATTGCGGCCTTCCATGGCGTCCGCGCTCTTGCGGATCGTGGCCTGAAGCTCGATCTCGCGGCGGAACTGCGCTTCATAGGTCGCATGCTCGCTCTCCTCGACCAGAGCGCGGGTTGCGACCAAAGCGCGCGTCGGTCCTTCGGCGAGGCGGCGCGCCAAACCTAACGCCTCATCCATCAACTTGGCGTCGTCGACGACCTGCCGGACCAGGCCGATCTCCTGGGCGCGTTCCGCCGTCAGCGGCTCATTGAGCAGCATCAGCTCGAGCGCGCGCTGCCGGCCGATCAGCCGCGGCAAGAGCCAGGTCGAGCCGAGATCGGGCACCAGCGCGATGCGGCTGAACACCTGGATGAAGCTCGCCGACCGCGCCGCGACGATGATGTCGCCGGCCATTGCGAGACTGAAGCCGCCGCCGGCCGCGACGCCATTGACGGCAACGACGACAGGCACTCGGCATTCGCGCAAGGCCTTGAAGGCCGGCCAGTAGAAGCGCATCACGCCGGCCGCGATGTCCTCGCCGAGCGCCTCTGAGGCTTTCAAATTCTGTCCTGAGCAAAATCCCCGCCCGGCGCCCGTGAGCACCAGCGCGCGGATGGCCTCGTCCCCCGTCATTTCGCCGACGGCTAGGGCAAGTGCGCCGAGCAGGTCTGGCGTCATCGCGTTGAGGCTGGCCGGCTCGTCGAGCGTCAGGATCCCGACCGCGCCATCCCGCGCCTGTTTCACACCAGCCATGCCGCGCCTCCCTTTCGATGTTCTCGTTGGCGGCAATGTGCCATTGTCCGCGCGCTTCGCCAATCGCAGAGCTTTCAACCTCAGTGCACGACGCAACTGAATCCAGAGATCAAGACGACACCATGCCTCACCAGTTCAGCCTCAACCAGACCGTCCGCAAGCCCGCCGTCACCTCCAAGGGCGGCATCGTCGCCTCGCAATCGCGGCGGGCGGCCGAAGCCGGGGCGCAGGTGCTGGCCGCGGGCGGCGATTGCGTCGACGCGATCGTGGCGACCACGTTTGCCCTCAACGTCCTGGAACCCTGGAACAGCGGCATCGGCGGCGGCGGCGCGATGGTGCTCTACCGCGCCAAGGAAAATCGCTGTGAGGTGATCGACTACGGCATGTGCGCGCCGCAGAGCCTGCGCACTGCCGACTATCCGCTCAGCGGCGACGGCGCCGTCTCCGACCTGTTTCCTTGGCCGCGGGTGAAGGACGATCGCAACATCCATGGTCCCGGCGCGATTGCCGTCCCCGGCGTCGTCGCCGGAATGGAAGAGGCGCACCGCCGCTACGCCAAATTGCCGTGGAAGGATCTGGTCACGCCGGCAGCTCGGCTCGCCGGCGAAGGCCTGCTGGTCGATTGGTGGACGACGGTGACGATCGCGGGCTCGGCCGCCGATCTCAGACGCTACCACGCGAGCGCGGCCGCGTATCTGAAGGACGGCCTGCCGCCGACCGCGCCGTGGGGCATCAAGGCTGAGACGCGGCTGCCGCAGGATGCCCTGAAGGCGACGCTGTCACATCTTGCGGACGCGGGCGCGCGCGATTTCTATCAGGGCGATCTCGCCAGGAGCATTGCTTCCGACATCAAGGCCGACGGCGGCTCGCTGTCGGTGGAAGATCTCGCTGCATTCCGCGCCCATGTGCGCGCGCCGCTGGCGATTCCCTATCGCGAAGGCAAGGTGTTCGCGACCCCGGAGCTCACCGCAGGGCCGACGATGGCGCATGCGCTACGGCTGTTGCAGCAGAGCTTGACGCCGGCAGACGCGCCGGATGCCGGCGCCTATGTCGAATATGCGCGCGCCCTGCAGGCCGCCTTCCGCGAGCGTCTCAAGGATATGGGCGATGCCGACGGCAAGCGCTCGCTCGGCGCCGAATATCTCGCGCCGGCCTGCACCACGCATTTCTCGGTGGTCGATCGTCACGGCAACATCGCGGCGGTGACGCAGACGCTGCTCTCGTCGTTCGGTTCGCGATACGTGACACCGCACACCGGCATCACCATGAACAACGGCATCATGTGGTTCGATCCGACGCCTGGTACCACGAACTCGCTCGCACCGGGCAAGCGCTGCCTCTGCAATTACACGCCCGTCATCGCCGAGACGAAGGATGGCAAGCGCCTCGCAATCGGCGCCTCCGGCGGACGCCGCATCCTGCCGTCGGTGATGCAGCTCGTATCCTTCGCGATGGATTACGGCATGGACCTCGACGCCGCCATTCACCAGCCGCGCATCGACGCCAGCGAAGGCGCGGTGGTGATCGGCGATGCGCGGCTGCCGGCGGAGGTGCGCAATGCCCTGGCCGCGCGCTTCGACTATGAAGAGAGCCGGGTGCAGGCGCTGCCGCAGAAATTCGCCTGTCCGAGCGTCGTGATGCGCGAGGGCGAGCTCAATTCCGGCGCGGTCGAGATTTTCCAACCCTGGGCCGATGCGGTGGCGGAGGCTTGACTTCGCTCGACATGCCAGCGCGCGTTGAGCGCCAGCGCAATTACGTATCCAGGCGAGCGTCACGACTCCTCCACATTCGCAGGGAACTTACTCTCCCACCGTTCGTTCACTGAACGGACAAATGCGCTCGCCCCCCACCGGAGGACATCATGAAGAAACTTGCGCTCGCCGCCTCGCTGATCATTGCGGCCGGCTTCACATTTACGAGCCCCGCACTGGCGAAGGGTGGGCACGGACATGGACATGGTCATGGCCACAAGATGGGCCATCATCACCATGGCAAGTCGTTCGGCTGGTACCACGGTCGCAAGGTCGGCTGGCGCGGTCACGCGTGCCCGCCCGGACTTTGGAAGCAGGGTCGCTGCTAAAGCCGATCTAAGATTCGAGCAAGGCGTCGCTCCTCACCGAGCGGCGCCTTCTTCATATGCCGAGCCGGTCCCGCACCCGGCCCGCGATCACGGCGGTGGTCACGCCGACCGGCCAGAACGCGTGCATCGGGATCGGCTTGATGCCCGTGATGGGCATGTCGATCTCGGCCTTGGTGCCGCCGATCAGGCGGCGGGCGAGCTGCGCGCCCATCGCGGTCGAAAGCGCGACACCGCGGCCATTGCAGCCGAGCGAGATCAAAACGCTCTCGGCGGGCTCGTGCACGTGGGGGTAATGATCCCCGGTGATGGCGAGCCGGCTGTTCCAGCCGTGGGTCCAGACGACGCCCTTGAGCTGCGGCCAGAGTCGCTCCGCATAACGCATGAGATAGGCGACGTCATGCGGCGACTTGATCCAGCGCATCGGGCCGCGGCCTCCCATCAACAGACGGTTCTGCTGATCGATGCGATAGTAGACCGTGATGTGGCCGCTCTCGTAGAGGACGGGGCGCGTCGGCATGATCGAACGGGCGACCGCGTCGGACAGCGGCGCGGTGGCGGCGATCGAGGAAAACACCGGCACGATGGTGCGGCGGAGCGCCGGCCAGAGATCGTCGGTGAAGCCGTTGGTGGCGAGCAGGACTTTATCCGCATGAACCACTGCGCGCGGCGTCTCGATGCGCCAGCGCGTGCCGTCGCGGCGCAGGGACAATGCCGGCGTCTCGCCATGAACCTTCGCGCCCGCAGAGATCGCAGCGCGGGCAAGACCACGGGCGTAGCTCAGGGGATGCAGATCGCCGCCGCGTGCATCCAACATCGCGCCGATGTAGCGGTCGGTGCCCGTCATCTCGCGCAACTGCTCGCGGTTCAGATAATTCACCGGCATGCCGCGGCGGATGCATTGCTGCGCGGTCTTCTCGATCGCAGCGGCGCTGCTCTCGTTGTAAGCCGCGCGCAAGGTGCCGTTCTGCCGCGCTTCGCACGGGATCTGGTAGCGGCGGATCAGATCGTGTGTGAAGTTGGTCGTGCCGTAGGCGAACGCGATCATGCGGCGGCCGAGCTCGGTGCCGAAATCGGCCTCGATCTTGTCAGGGTCGTGCTTCAGGCCGGGATTGGTGTGGCCGCCATTGTTACCCGACGCGCCCCAGCCCGGCTCCTGCGCCTCCAGCACCAGCGCCTCGACGCCCTGTTCGGCCAGATGCAGCGCGGTGGAAAGGCCGGTGTAGCCGCCGCCAACGATCGCGACCGAGACGCTCTCGTCGACATCGAGCGGCGGCGTGGCAACCGGCGCCACGGCGGTATCGGCATAGAGCGAGGGCGGCAGAGGCAGGCGCGTCATGTCGAAACCGGTCAGAGCGGATGCAGCACGCGGCGCAGGAAGTCCTGCGTCCGCGCGTGCTGCGGTTGATTGAGCACCGATTTCGCCGGCCCCTGCTCGACGATGACGCCGCCATCGATGAACAGAACACGATCGGCGACGTCGCGCGCAAAGCCCATCTCGTGGGTGACGACGACCATGGTCATGCCGTCGTCGGCGAGCTTGCGCATGACGCCGAGAACGTCGCCGACCAGCTCGGGGTCGAGCGCCGAGGTCGGCTCGTCGAACAGGATCGCCTTGGGCTGCATGGCGAGCGCCCGCGCGATGGCGACGCGCTGCTGCTGCCCGCCGGAGAGCTGCGGCGGATGCGCATCGGCCTTTTCCGCAAGCCCGACCTGAGCGAGCAGCGCGCGGCCGCGCTCGAGTACCTGGGCGCGCGGCTCCTTCTTCACGAAGAGCGGCCCCTCGATCACGTTCTCCAGCGCTGTCCGATGCGGGAACAGGTTGAAGCGCTGGAACACCATCGAGACCTGGGTGCGGATGTTCACGATCGAGGGCGCGTCGCGATCGACCCTCAAGCCCTCGACGCTGATCTCGCCGCGGTCGTAGCTTTCGAGGCCGTTGATACAGCGCAGGATGGTCGACTTGCCGGAGCCGGAGGGGCCGATGATGCAGACCACCTCACCCTTCTCGACGCTCGCCGTGATGCCCTTGAGCACCTCGACCTTGCCAAAGCTCTTGTAGACGTCGCTCAGCTCGATCATCGCTTGCCGGCCCGCTTCTCGAAGTGACGGACCAAGAGGATCAGCGGAATGCTCATGGTGAGGTACATCAGGGCGACCAGCGTGAACACGCTGGTGTTCTTGAACGTCGAGGACGCGATCAGCTTGCCCTGCAGCGCGAGCTCGGCGACCGTGATGGTCGAGGCTTGCGAGGAATCCTTCAGCATCATGATCATGACGTTGCCGTAGGGCGGCAGCACGATGCGCACGGCCTGCGGCAGCACCACGCGGCGCATGGTGAGCCACCAGCCCATGCCGATCGACTGCGCCGCCTCGATCTGCCCCTTGTCGATCGCCTCGATGCCGGCGCGGAAGTTTTCGGCCTGGTAGGCCGAATAGGCGATGCCGAGCCCGAGGATCGCGGCCTGCAACGCGCTGAGCGTAACGCCGAGATCGGGCATCACGAAGTAGAGGTAGAACAACAGCACGATGATCGGGATGCCGCGGATCACGTTGATCAGGCTGGCGCTGAGCATCGACAGCGCTTTGATGCCGGAGACCCGCATCATCGCCCAGACCAGGCCGAGCACCGTCGACAGCAACAGCGAGCCGATCGTGACGATGATCGTCAGCGCGACGCCGTTCAGCAGGATCGGGAAGAACTCGACGGCGTCGCGCCAGAAGCCTTTCATCGGGCAGCCTTCGATCAGCTTCTATCGATCAACCTTGTGCTTTCAGGCCCCATTTATCGAGGATCTTGTCGATGGTGCCGTTGGCTTTCAGCTTCGCCAGCGAAGCGTTGATCTTGCCGAGCAGTGCGCTCTCGCCCTTGCGCACGCCGATGCCGACCGAGCCGACCGTGACCGGCTTGTAGCCGTCGACCAGGCGCACCTCGGGGAAGCCGCCCTGCTTCAGATTGTAGGCGAGGATCGGATAGTCGGCGTAGCCGGCCTTGAGTCGGCCGGTGTTCACGTCACGCAGGATGTCCGGGATGGTGTCGTAGGCCTTCACGTCGGAGAACAGGCCGGTCTTCTTCAGCGCGTCGACGAAGGCCGTGCCGACCTGGGCGCCGACAGTCTCGCCCTTCAGGTCCTCCTGCGTGGCGTAAGCCTTGGTGTCGGTCTTCGGCACCACGAGGCCCTCGCCGTAGCTGTAGATCGGGTCGGAGAAGTCGATGACCTCCTTGCGCGGCGGCGTGATGAACATCGCTGCCGCAATGATGTCGATCTTGCTCGAAGTCAGCGAGGGGATCAGCGCCGAGAACGCCATCGGCTCGATCTGCACGTTGAAGCCGGCATCCTTGCCGACCTCGGTGATGAGATCGACCATGATGCCCTGGATGGTGTTGGTCTTGGTGTCGAGGAAGGTGAAGGGAATGCCCGTCGGAGTCGAGCCGACCTTCAGAGCCTGTTGCGCCGCTGCCGGCACCGCTGTGGCAATGGCGAGCGCCGCAACTGCGGCCTGAACAAAACGCTTCATCGCATCCCCCTTTTGGGCCTGGTCGGCGGCGGCGCGCGCATGTCGCGATCAAACGTTGCGGGCCGGCCCGTTTCGGCCTATTTTCACCAATATGAAAATTTGGTCACACTTTCGCGGGTGATGCAAGCGGTTTTCATGCACATGAAGAAAGCGGTTTGACGTGAGCGGTGGCAAAAGAATGCGCAAACCGGCCGCCGCAAAGCCGGCCAGGAACAGGCCGGCCAAGGTGAAAGCCAAAGCCGCTGCCAAGCCGGCCGAGCCGGCGATGGACGTCGCGGTCGGCCGCCGCATCCGGGATCTCAGGCGAGTCAGGCAGTTCTCGCTGGAGACGGTCGCCGCGCGCACGGAGCTGTCGATCGGCTTCCTCAGCCAGATCGAGCGCGGGCTGTCGTCGCCGTCGCTGCGGGTGCTGGCGACGCTCGCCGACGTGCTCGGCGTCGGCATCGCCGCGCTGTTCGGCGCGAGCCCGAGCGCCGACGGCGCATCGGATCAGGTGGTGACGCGCGGAGTGCAGCGGCCCGAATTGAAGCTGTGGCGCACGGGCGTGTCCAAGCAATTGCTGAGCCCGGCGAGCAGCGACAACAAGCTCAATCTGTTCCTGGTGCATCTTGAGCCCGGCGGCTCCACCGGCGATGAGCTCTACACCCACGACGGCGAAGAGGCCGGGCTCGTGCTCGAAGGCGAGATGATGCTGACGGTGGACAGTAAGACGTGGTCGCTGAAGACGGGCGACAGTTTTCGCTTCGCGAGCCGCAGGCCGCACCGGTTTTCCAATCCGGCGCAGGATGCGAAGGCCGTGGTGCTGTGGGTGAATTGCGTGACGGGGGCGGGGTAGCTGCTTTCAACGCACGCGGCGGGTGGAAGAAATCCGCGGCGTCTCCACGCCGTCATTGCGAGTGCAGCAAAGCAATCCATAGTCTCACCGCGGAGACAGCCTGGATTGCTTCGTCGCAAGGGCTCCTCGCAATGACGAGGGATAGAGCCTTAGCCAAACCGGTGCTTGTACCGCTCCACCGACAACGCACTGACGTCGATGTCCGGCTTCTTGCCCGACAGCATGTCAGCGAGCACGCGGCCCGAGCCGCACGACATGGTCCAGCCGAGCGTGCCGTGGCCGGTGTTGAGGTGGAGGTTGGCGTAGTGGGTCCGGCCGATCACGGGCGGGCCGTCCGGCGTCATCGGGCGCAGGCCGCTCCAGAACGTCGCCTTGGACAGGTCGCCGCCGCGCGGGAACAGGTCGGTCAGCGAATGATCGAGCGTGGCGCGGCGTGCGTCGTAGAGCTTGTCCGAATAGCCGGAGATTTCGGCGGTGCCGCCGACGCGGATGCGATTGCCGAGGCGGGTGATCGCGACCTTGTAGCTCTCGTCCATCACGGTGGATTCCGGCGCGCCGGAGGCGTCCTTGATCGGCACCGTGATCGAATAGCCCTTCACCGGATAGACCGGCAGCGAAATACCGAGCGGCGCCAGGAGCCGCGACGACCAGCTGCCGAGCGCGAGCACGTAAGCGTCCGCCTGCAGCAGGCCGGCGCTGGTGGCGACACCGCTGACGCGCGCGCCATCGGTGACGATACGGTCGATCGAGGTGTTGAACAGGAAGCGCACGCCGAGCGCCTGGGCGTGCCTCGCCAGCGCCTGCGTGAACATGTGGCAGTCACCGGTCTCGTCCTGCGGCAGGCGGAGCCCGCCGACGAACTTCTCCTTCACGCCGGCAAGTGCCGGCTCGACCGCAATGCAGCCCTCGCGGTTCAGCACTTCGAAGGGAACGCCGTATTGCTTGAGCACGGCGATGTCTTCGGCCGTGCCGTCGAGCTGGGCCTGGTAGCGAAACAGCTGCAGCGTGCCCTGCGAGCGCTCGTCATACTGAATGCCGATGTCGCGGCGCAGATCACGCAAGGCATCGCGGCTGTATTCCGCGATCGGGATCATCCGGCTCTTGTTAACTGCGTAGCGCGCGCTGGTGCAGTTGCGCAGCATCTTGAGCAGCCAGACCCACATGACCGGATCGAGCTTCGGCCGGATCACCAGCGGGCCGTGCTTCATCAACAGCCACTTGATCGCCTTGACCGGCACGCCGGGGCCGGCCCAGGGCGAGGAATAGCCGGGCGACACCTCGCCGGCATTGGCGAAGGAGGTCTCCAGTGCCGGCTCCGGCTGGCGGTCGACGACCGTCACCTCATGGCCGGCACGCGCGAGGTAGTAGGCAGAGGTGACACCGATGACACCGCTGCCGAGGATCAGAACTTTCACGCTTCGTCAAACTCCCGCGGCGCTCGCCGCTGCAAGGACACAACTCGCTAGCGGCGAGAGCAATTATCAGGCCACCTTCTTGATGGCGTCGCCGAGGATCGACATCATCTGGTCGATGTGGCTCTTCTCGACGATGAGCGGGGGCGACATCGCGACGGAATCGCCACCGGTGCGCAGATAGAGGCCGTTGTTGAAGCATTCGACCAGCATGTCGTAGCCGCGCGCGCCGACCACGCCGCCACGCGGCGCGAGTTCGACCGCGCCCATCAGGCCGCAATTGCGGATGTCGACGACGTTCGGCAGACCTTTGAGCGAATGCAGCGCATCGCGCCAGTATTCGGCGAGCGAGCTACCACGCGTGAGCAGGCCTTCGTCCTTGTAGATGTCAAGGGTCGCGATGCCCGCGGCGCAGGCGACCGGATGCGCCGAATAGGTGTAGCCGTGGAACAGCTCGATCTGGTTCTCCGGGCCGGTCATCATGCCGTCGTGCACCTTGCGGCTGGCGAACACGGCGCCGCAGGGCACGGTGCCGTTGGTGATGCCCTTGGCCGTGGTCATCAGGTCCGGCGTGACGCCAAAGAAGTTGGCGGCGAACGGCGTGCCGAGGCGGCCAAAGCCGGTGATGACCTCGTCGAAGATCAGGAGGATGCCGTGCTTGTCGCAGATCTCGCGCAGGCGCTGCAGATATCCCTTCGGCGGCGGCAACACCGCGGTCGAGCCCGGCACCGGCTCGACGATGACGGCGGCGATCGTTTCCGCGCCGTGCAGGGCGACCAGACGCTCGAGATCGTCGGCGAGCTCGGCGCCGTGCTCGGGCAGGTCCTTGGCGAAGGCGTTGCGGGTGAGATCATGGGTGTGGCGGATGTGGTCGACGCCTGGCAGCAGGGTGGTGAAGGCGCGGCGGTTGGCGACCATGCCGCCGACCGAGGTGCCGCCGAAGCCGACGCCGTGATAGCCGCGCTCGCGACCAATCAGTCGGGTGCGGCTGGCCTGGCCGTTGGCGCGGTGATAGGCCAGCGCGATCTTCAGCGCGGTGTCGACCGACTCGGAGCCGGAATTGGTGAAGAAGACGCGGTCGAGGCCCTTTGGGGCGATCTCGGCGAGACGCTCGGCGAAGTCGAATGCCAGCGGATGGCCCATCTGGAACGACGGCGCGAAGTCCAGCGTCATCAGCTGGCGCTCGACGGCGGCGGCGATCTGCTTGCGGCCGTGGCCGGCATTGACGCACCAGAGCCCGGCGGAGCCGTCGATCACCTGGCGGCCATCGACGCTGGTGTAGTACATGCCCTCGGCCGAGGAGAACAGGCGCGGCGACTTCTTGAACTGCCGATTGGCCGTGAACGGCATCCAGTACGAATCGGTCTTGATGGTGTTCGGAATCTGATGAAGGGTCACGGCCGCGCTCCTGTGCTGACCCCATAGCTGAGCCATGGCTTGGATGGCGCAACAAGTCCTTTTCTGGTGACCTGCAAGCCATTGATTTAACTGGGGCTGCCGGTCCATATTTGCGCGATCCGCAACACCTGCAACACGGGACCCAGGGCAAGGACCAGAACATGAGCGTCGACATCGGTGGACGGCTGCGATTCATCCGGGCGCGCCACAAGCTGTCGCAGCGCGAGCTGGCCAAGCGCGCCGGCGTCACCAATTCGACGATCTCGCTGATCGAATCCAACCAGATGAACCCTTCGGTCGGCGCGCTCAAGCGCATCCTCGACGGCATCCCGATGGGGCTCGCGGAATTCTTCGCGCTGGAGCCGGAGTCCAGGCGCAAGATCTTCTACCGCGCCGAGGAGCTCACCGAAGTCGGCAAGAAGCCGATCTCATACCGGCAGGTCGGCGACAATCTGTTCGGCCGCAGCCTGCAGATCCTGAAGGAGCGCTACGAGCCCGGCAGCGACACCGGGCGCGTGCATCTCGTCCATGACGGCGAGGAAGGCGGCATCGTGATTTCGGGCAAGCTCGAGGTCACCGTCGAGGACGAGCGCCGCATCCTCAATCCCGGCGATGCCTATTATTTCGAGAGCCGCCGCCCGCATCGCTTCCGCTGCGTCGGCGGCAAACCGTGCGAGGTGATCTCGGCCTGCACGCCGCCGACGTTCTGACGGTCCCTCCGCAATCGTACGGAGGCGAGGATCTAGCGGATATTGAGCCACCGCAATTTCCGCGAACCGCAGCTTGATATGTTGGGAGCCGTAGCCGAGCAGCCTCGCGCAAAGGTGCTGAGGTTATGGCCCGGACTCCTAGGCACTCCGGGGCCGCCTGTTTCGGAAGAGCTAGAGCTACGTCAGCAGTTCCTCGATCCGGATCGGAAAGTTGCGGACGCGCACGCCGGTGGCGTGCCAGACCGCGTTGGCGACCGCGCCGGCGCTGCCGGTGATGCCGATCTCGCCGACACCCTTGATGCCGAGCGCATTCACGTGCGGATCGTGCTCCTCGACGGTGATGACGTCGAGCGGCGGCACGTCGGCGTTCACGGGGATGTGGTACTCGCCGAGATTGGCATTCATGATCCGCCCGCTGCGGCGGTCTGTGATCGCCGCCTCGTGCAGCGCGAAGGACATGCCCCAGATCATGCCGCCGAACAGCTGGCTCTGCACCATGCGCGGATTGATGATGCGGCCGGCGGCGAAGGCGCCGATCATGCGACTGACGCGGACCTGGCCGAGCTCGGGATCGACCTTCACCTCGGCGAACACCGCGCCGTGGGCGTGCATCGCATATTGCTCCATCGCCGCAGGGTTCGGCGCGCCGGTGCCGCGCGCCTCCACTTCGGCAACGCCCGCGCGCGCCAGAATCCCGGCATAGCTCTCGCTGCGGCTCTCATCGTCGCGGCGGATCAGCCTGCCGTCGCGCGCGATCACGCCGGCATTGCCGGCGCCGAACAGCGGCGAGCGCTCGTCGCTTGTGGCGAGATCGGCGAGCTTTCCGATCACGGCGGCACCGGCGCTGTGGATCGCAGCGCCTGCGGTTGCCGTGTGCGCCGAGCCGCCGGCGATGCCGGCATCGGGCAGGTCGGACGTGCCGGACCTGAAGTCGAGGCGGTCGATGTCGAGACCGACGGAATCGGCCGCGATCTGCGCCAGCGCCGTCCAGGCGCCCTGCCCCATGTCATGCGCGCCGATCTCCATCACGCCGGAGCCGTCGCGGCGGATCGCCGCGCGCGCCTCGGCCTGGAACATCAGCGCCGGGAAGGTCGCCGTACCCATGCCCCAGCCGACCAGAAGGCCGGCATCGTCGCGCATCTGCCGCGGCTGCAGCGGACGCTTGGCCCAGCCGAAGCGCGAGGCGCCCTGCTCGTAGCAGGCGCGCAGCGCCTTGGAGGAGAACGGCCGCCCCGTCATCGGCTCGACCTCGGCGTAGTTCTTCAGGCGGAAAGCGAGCGGATCCATGCCGCAGGCCCAGGCCATCTCGTCGATCGCGCTCTCGAGCGCGATCGAGCCGGTCGCCTCGCCCGGCGCGCGCATGAACAGCGGCGTGCCGGTGTTGACGCGCACGGCATCGTGCGAAGTGCGGATCGCGGGCGCCGCGTAGAGCGTGTGCGAGGCATCGGCGGCAGGCTCGTAGAAATCGTCGAAGGTGCTCGACACGGTTCGCGCATGATGATCGAGCGCAGTCAGGCGGCCCTCGCCATCGGCGCCGAGGCGCAGGCGTTGGCGCGTCGGCGCCCGGTGGCCGACCGGGCCATACATCTGCTCGCGGCGGAGCACCAGCTTGACTGGCCTGCCGACCAGCTTCGCCGCCATCACGCCGAGGATCTGCGGCCCGGTCAGGAAGCCCTTCGAGCCGAAGCCGCCGCCGAGGAACGGGCTGCGGATGTGAATCTTCTCCGGCGCGAGGCCAAACAGCTCGGCGACGCGGCCGCGAGCCATCACCATGGCCTGGCTCGGCGTGTCCAAGAAGAGCTTGTCACCCTCCCAGCGCGCCACGATCGCGTGCGGCTCCATGGCATTGTGATATTGCGGCGGCGTCTCGTAGATCGCGTCGATCTGCTTGTCGGCCGCGGCGAGGCCCGCCTCGACATCGCCGCGATGGCTTTCCGTGGGATTACCGACGCCGACGACCGGCGGCACGAAGCTCTCGCCGGCATCGAGGCCGACCAGCGCAGGCTGCACCTCGTAACGTGGGGCCAGCAGCGCGGCGCCTTCCGTCGCGGCCTCCAGCGTTTCAGCGATCACGACCGCAATCGCCTGATTGGCGTAGCGGACCTCATTGCTCTGCAACACCTCCATCCGGAATACGAACGGATTGGTCTTGAGGTCGGGGTCGATCGCGAGCGCTGGCTTGTGATCGGGCGTCATGACGTCGACGACGCCGGGACGGCGTTTTGCGGCAGCGACATCGAGCGAGACCACACGGCCCCGCGCAATGCTCGAGACGGCCATCACGGCAAACAGCATGCCGGGCGGATGATTGTCCGCAGCATAGCTCGCCTGCCCCGTCACCTTGAGGATGCCGTCGCGGCGGGTCAGCGGCTGGCCGATATTCGAGCCGTGCCTGAGATGTGCGGGCGCACTGGTCAAATTGAGCTCAGACATGGACGGCTCCGGAGGTCGAGGCGAAGGGAGAGGCCGGCAGCGCGGGGATACGCGCAGGCGTCCCGGCGGCGGCCAAGGTCAGCGCGCGCACGACGATGCGGCGCGCGAGCTCGATCTTGAAGGCGTTGTCGCCCGATGGCTTCGCGCCCTCGAGCGCACGCAGGGCTGCCTCCTGGAACGCGTCGGCGGTCGGCGCGACGCCCTTGAGGACGTCTTCCGCTGCACGGGCGCGCCAGGGCTTTGCGGCGACGCCGCCGAGCGCGAGCCGCGCCTGTGCGATTCTGCCGTTCTCGATCCGCAGCGCAGCCGCGGCCGAGACGACAGCAAAGGCATAGGAGGTGCGCTCGCGCACCTTGAGGTAACGCGCATGCGCGGCAAAGCCGCGTGCGGCAGGCGGCAGGCGCACCGCGACGATGAGATCGCCGGGCTCGAGCACCGACTCGCGCTCGGGCGCATCGCCGGGCAGGCGGTGCAGCTCGTCGAGCGCGACCTCGCGCCGGCCGCCCCTGCCCTCGATCTCGACGATGGCATCGAGCGCGACCAGCGGCACGCAGAAATCCGAGGGGTGTGTGGCGATGCAGCTCTCGCTCCAGCCGAGCACGGCATGGCTGCGGTTGTCGCCGTCGCGCGCGTCGCAGCCGGAGCCCGGCGCCCGCTTGTTGCAGCGGCTGGCAGTGTCGTAGAAATACGCGCAACGCGTCCGTTGCAACAAATTGCCGCCGACGGTGGCGGCATTGCGCAATTGAGCCGACGCTCCCGAGAGCAGCGCTTCGGCCACTGCGGGATAGGACCGCGCGAACTCCGCATCATGCGCGAGGTCGGCATTGCTCACCAGCGCGCCGATGCGCAAAGACCCGTCCGCGAGAGTCTCGATCTGATCGAGCCCATCGAGACGCGTGACGTCGACCAGCCGGTCCGGACGGCTGATGCCACCCTTCATCAGGTCGAGCAGGTTGGTGCCGGCTGCAAGAAACACCGCGCCGGGCTGGGCCGCCGCCGCAACCGCTTCAGTGACGGTGGCCGGCCTGACATAATCGAACGGTTTCATGCGGAACGCCTCTGATTGGTCTCGTCCATCTGTCCTTGCGCGTCCAGCACGGCATCGACGATGCCGACGTAAGCGCCGCAGCGGCACAGATTGCCGCTCATGCATTCGCGGACGCGCTCGGGATCGTTGCCGGCCTGGCCTTCTCTGATCATGCCGATCGCGCTCATGATCTGGCCCGGCGTGCAGAAGCCGCATTGAAAGCCGTCATGTGCGATGAAGGCGGCCTGCACGGGATGGAGCTGGTCGCCGCGCGCGAGGCCTTCGATGGTGAGGATGTCGGCCCCGTCATGGCTGATGGCGAGCGCGAGGCAGGAATTGATACGCTTGCCGTCGACCAGGATGGTGCAGGCGCCGCATTGGCCGCGGTCGCACCCCTTCTTGGTTCCGGTCAGATGAAGGCGCTCACGCAGGAGATCGAGCAGCGTGACGCGCGGATCGTCGAGGACGAAATCGCGCCGCGCACCGTTCACGGTGAGGCTGATGGAGTGGTTCATACAAGGCTCCGATCAGATTTGGACATGAGTCATCGCGCAGCGCGCCACCGCCGTGGCCGCTGTCGAATAGCGCCGTCCGAACACGATGCGTCCGACGCTTGATCGGAAGATACGGAGGCAGCCTCCGCTTAACAAGGGCGGCGCGGAAAAATCTGGAATTCGTCAAAAGCGCGTGCGTCACCAACGCGATGCAGCCCTGCGCGGGTCCGGCGAGGGTTCAATCTAACCAATTCGTGATCTACATTGCGCGCCATGGACGACCACACCGACCAGACCCGCAAACCCCGCGCCGATGCCGTGCGCAATCGCGAGCGCGTGCTCGAAGCGGCAAAGCTGGTGTTCAGCGCGGGCGGTTCGGAGGCGAGCCTGGAAGCGGTGGCCAAGCGCGCCGGGGTCGGCATCGGCACGCTGTATCGGCATTTCCCGACGCGCGAGGCCTTGTTCGAGGCGGTGTACCGCCGCGAGGTCGAGCAGCTCAGCGAGCTGGCCGAGCAATTGAAGAATGCCAAGGATCCGGTCGAGGCGCTGCGGCGCTGGCTGCGATCAGGGGTCGAGTTTGTTGCGACCAAGAAGGGGATGATGGCAGCGCTCGCGCTCGCGGTGCAGAGCGGGTCGGAGCTGCATGCTTTCTCCTTCGAGCGTCTGACCAAGGCGATCGGCTCGCTGCTGGACCGCGCCATCGCAGCCGGCGAGATGCGCGCCGACATCAGCCCGGAGGATCTGCTGCGCGCCTTCTTCGGCATGTGCTACGTTCACGACCAGCCCGGCTGGCAAGCGACGGCGCTGCGTCTGCTCGACGTATTCGTCGACGGCTTGCGCGTGCGGCCTCCCAGCAAGGCCAGGGCGCGCTCGTCGAAGACGACGAAGCCGGCGACGAAGCGAAAGCGCTAGGCTGGAGCTTGCCGATGGGAGCCGCTGACCCCGAGCGGACTTCGCTAAACATGGAACTGTTGTCACCTAATCCGATTCAAAGGATCATTTGATACATCGCTTCGACTTGCGACATGGCAGGTTCAGGCATGGCGCCAGTTCTCAATTTGCCCCGGCTCACCAATTCGCTCAGACAGGATCGTCTGGCGCTTCAACGTGCCCGCGAGGTCGTGGCGGAGGCGACCGAGGTGCTTCAACGCTGTCCAAAGCCGGATACGTTTCTAGGCCGTAAGACTCAAGAGCCGTTTCCGAATGAGGACGAAACAAAGTTGACCAGGGTGGCGCAGCGTTCAAGCCGCGAGCCGTTTCCAAGAACGTAAAGGCTTCATTAACACACCTGAATGCACTTCCGGGCCGTGGCAGGCATATCGGCCTCATCGGAAAACCGGATTAGACAATGCTGGCCAGACCAGATGCTAGAGCGAGCCGATGGACGCGAAAAGCTTGCTGATCTAACGCGCGACAACGTGGTGGCCCATAGCCTGCGCGAAGCCGCCCGGCAATGGCGAGCCATGGCCGTGCAGCAGGACTTGCTGGAGCGCGAACCGACCTGTCGCAGATCCGTAACCGCTCTGATTAGAGCAACTTCAAAGGATTGCTGCGCCGAGTTTGCTGAGATAACTTGCCTGTCATCACCGGCCAAGGCCGTGCCGTAGGCGTCGGTGGCTGAGAGACCAATCGTGCTCCCGCCTGCATCTATGCATGGGAGCGACAAATGGATCGCGCCATGGCGCTTCGCCATCTGGCGGAAGCCGAAGAGCACATTTCACTGGCCGACCGACACCTTTCCGAGCAGGAGGTTCGAATTGCGGACCTTGAGCTTTCGGGGCACGACACGAGCTTGGCTCGCGCTATCGGCGAAACATTTCGGCTGACACTGGCGCGGCACCTCGCGCACCGCGATCACATTTTGAGAGAGCTGATACCGTAGCTCTCGGCCCGTGCTTTCGAACATCCCTTCGATCAAACGCCAACTATGGCGCAGTATGATCTCGCCATCGGCACTAAACAGGGTTGCGCCATTTCAACGACGCAGAATCAGCTTCTGGCCGATCGGCGACTTGCACGACCTCTGATGTTTGTGCCGCCGTCAGATCAGCTGTCCTGACGCGCCGCTGGCGTTATAGGCCACCTCGCCCTTCCCAGTAGGTTGGCGTTCCATAATACCGGTGAGTTCGCGTTTCCCAGTCTCGATCTTCCCAGGAGTCATCGCTGAACTCAGGCGCATCCCTCAGCTGTTGCTCGGTGATATTGGTTCGAAAGCCGGCAAGCGACGTGTCATATGTCAGAGCGCCCCAGGGAATCGGGTAGTGGCTGTGACCCAAGCCCACAAATCCACCAAAGCTCATGACCGCATAAGCCACGCGGCCTGACACCTTGTCGATGATGAGGTGATCAATCTCGCCGATATTCGTCCCATCTGCTCCATAGACCTCGGTTCCCTCAATGTCCTCGCTTGAGATGCAGTGATGATCCGGATGTGCTGTTGCACGGGCCATGACTTTGCTCCTTGGTAAGGTGGTTTTGCCGGCTTAACTCGGCCATCGCGGAGCCGTTCCTGCCTTAGGAGAACATGTCGCAGCTGCCTACTGTTGCGCCGCTGTCCCGGATGAGTCGGCATCTGGAGCGTTCAAACCCAGCGCGTGATATCTGAGTACACGCCCTGGCGGCACAGATGTGCTAGGATCGCCTTCGCCGGGTATTCAACGCGGAGCCTGTCATGCGCATCGCAGCCTTGCTGGTCGCTCTCATCATTGTTGCCTGTCATCATTCAGCGTTTGCCGGCGATGTCGCGGCGGCCCAGAGCGTCATCCGCGCCCAGGAGCAGGCCTTCGTTCGCGACGATGCGACGGCCGCTTATTCCTATGCTGCACCGGCGATCAAGGAGATCTTTCCCGCACCCGACATCTTCATGTCCATGGTGCAGAACGGCTACGCGCCGGTCTATCGTCACAAGAGTTTCGAATTTGGCGAGAGCAAGAGCGATGGCGGCTGGATCGCCCAGCGCGTCCATATCATCGATGCCAATGGCGAGGCCTGGGAGGCGCTCTACACACTCGAGCAGCAGGGCGACGGCAGCTACAAGATCACCGGCTGCTCGCTGCTGAAGGCGGGACAGGCCGTTTAGGTGGCAAAGCCCGGGCCGGTCTTGACCGAGCCCGTCCGCGCGCGGATCAAGAGCAGCACGACGATGCCGATGTTCAGCGCATTCCAGGCGACGCCGTTGGCGAACGCTGCGGCATACGAGCCGGTGGCATCGAAGATGACGCCGGACACCCAGCCGCCGAAGGACATGCCGAACACGGACGCAAAGATCACGATGCCGACGCGGGTCGCGGCCTCGCTCGCCGGCATCGCCTCGCGCACGATGATGGCATAGCTCGGCACGATGCCGCCCTGGAACAGGCCGAACATCGCGGAGATCAGATAGAGCGAGGTCAGGCTGTCGAAGAACAGATAGAACACCAGCGCAAAGCCCTGCGCCAGCGATCCCACCAGCAGCGTGTAGATGCCGCCGATCTTGTCGGCGAGGTAGCCCGAGCCGATCCGGCTGATGATGCCGCAGCCCATCATCAGGGACAGCATCTCGGCGCCGCGCGCGACGCCATAACCGAGGTCGCCGCAATAGGCGACGATGTGCACCTGCGGCATCGCCATTGCCACGCAGCAGGAGATGCTGGCGATCGAGAGCAGCACCGTCAGCGTATTCGTCGACAGCCGGAGATCGACCCGCGGCGGCGGCGCGTTGGCATGGTCGTGGACGGTGTCGCGGCCCATCTGCGCGCGCAGGATCAGCACCAGCACCGTCATCAGGCCGGCGCAGACGATGCCTATGCCGATATGGGTGTAACGCCAGCCGATCTCCTGCGTGCCCCAGCTCACGATCGGCGGCCACATCGCGCCGGCGACGTAATTGCCGCTGGCGACGATGGTCACGGCAAGACCGCGATAGCGCTCGAACCAGTGCGAGGCTTCGGCCATCAGCGGCGCAAAGGTCGCGGACGTCCCGAGCCCGATGAAGAAATAAGCCGCCACGAACTGCCAGAGCTGGCCCGACAGCCCGGCGAGCACATTGGCAACGCCGAGGAAGGCGATGCTGATCGCCATCGCCGGCACGATGCCGAACCGGTCGGTGATCTTGCCGGCGATCACACCGCCAAGCCCGAAGCCGAACATCATGAGGGTGAAGGCCAGCGACACCGCGCCGCGCGTGGCTCCGAATTCGACCTGCACCACGGGAATCACGACCACGACCGCCCACATGCCGACGGCCCCGATCGAGCCGATCAGGAGGGCAATGACGAGCCGCACCCAGGCCTGACGGGAGTCAGGGGTGAAGGCGTCAGGTGTTTGCCCGGGATGATTTGGCGCGTGCACAGGCAGGACCATGTTCGCGGACCGCCGCATGGTCAACCATCTTGCCGCGATATTGGGCATGCGCGGTGCGCTGCGGTAATAAGCTCTTGGCGAATGCGTCTTTTGCCATTAGTTTGCAACAAGCGTGTGCAACATTGCCGCGCGAGGAGCCTATCGGCGGAATGTTGATGCGATTGACGCGATCGATGCGGATCAGGGTGGGGCGGATCATCGCCCTCGCCTATCTGTTCTGCGTGCTCGCGCCGGCCGCGAGCCTCGCCTGGGGCAGTGCTGCGCCCTGCCTTGGCGACGAGGCCTTGGCTGACCTCGTTCCGGCGCATCATCACATGGCTGCGAGCCATGGTATGGCTGCGAGCCATGGCGACGTTCCGCACGAGCATGCGGGCACCTCTTCCCAGACCGCGGCAAAGGACGCACCTGCTCCGAATCATCACGACGGCAAGGGAACAGTGGGCCCCTGCTGTGCGATGATGTGCGTCAGCGCGCTGCCGGCCGATCTGCCCAGCGTCGCCACGCCGCTCCGGCCGATGTCGACCTGTGCGCCCGAGATCGTGCCCAGCCTGCACAGCGCGGCGCCGCCCCAGCACTACCGCCCTCCCATCGCCTGATCTGACACGACGATTTCGGCTCGATGCGCACTTTTGCGCGCGCGAACCTGTGGTCATTCAGATCGGGAATTAAGACATGGCTGCGCTTTCCGGGGCGAAATCTGCCGCATCTGCGGTGGGTGATCGACACTCTCGTTTCATTTGGCTGCTGCTGGCCTTCGCCGCGCCGGCACTGTCCGGCTGCATGCCGGCAACGACGCACATGGCCAGCGCGGATCCGGCCGATCCGGCGGCGAAGATGGCCCCCGTAACCTATCGCTCGACCATCGCGCCCTATACCAGCCTGCGGCCAGCGACGCCGGCACCCTGGCGCGGCCGCAACGAGGCGGTGACGCCGCAGCCGAAGCAAGAGCGGTAGGAGCGCGCCATGTCACAGCATTTTGCGCGGGGCCTGCTCGTGCTCGCGGCGCTCGGACTTTCCGGCTGCGCCGCGTTCTCGCCCGACAGGGGCATGAGCGCGGTCTCGGATCTGACGAGCCAGGCCATCAACAAGGACGTCGCTTTCGTGCGCTCGGCCGAGGGCGCCGCCGCGGTCGATGCCCGCGTCCGCCAGCTGCTCTCGCGCACGCTCAGCGTTGACGCCGCCGTGCAGATCGCGCTGCTCAACAACAAGGGACTGCAGGCAGTCTACAACGAGCTGGCGCTGGCGGAGACCGAGCTGGTCGAGCAGAGCCTGCCGGCCAATCCGGTGTTCGCGGTCTCTCGCATCACGGGCAATGGCGCCAGCGAGATCGAGCGTCAGGTGGTCGGCGATATCCTCGCGCTCGCCACCCTGCCGTTCCGTTCCGAGATCGCCCGCGAACGCTTCCGCGGTGCGCAGCTGCGCGCCGCGCTGGCGACGCTGCGGCTCGCCTCGGACGTTCGCCGCGCCTATGTCCGTGCGGTTGCCGCCAACGAGATGGTGGGGCTGCTGACCGACGCAAAGGCGACGGCGGAATCGACCGCACAGCTCGCGCTCAAGCTCGGCGAGACCGGCTCGCTCAACAAGCTCGACCAAGCGCGCGAGCAGGTGTTCTATGCCGAGACCACCGCAGACCTCGCCACCGCGCGGCAGATGGCGGGAAGCGCGCGCGAAAGGCTGGCGCGCCTGATGGGGCTCTGGGACGACGGTCTCGACTTCCGCCTGCCCGATCAACTGCCGCCGCTGCCGCGCCGGCCGCTGGCGCTCCCCACGATCGAAGCCGACGCGGTGGCGCATCGGATCGACCTGCAGATCGCGCGGCTGGAGCTGGCCGCGCTGGCGAAGGCGCTGAACCTCACCGAGGCGACGCGCTTCGTGACGCTGCTCGATCTCGCCGGCATCTCCCGTCGCACCCAGGATCCGGAAGGGCCGCCGTTCCGCGAGCGCGGCTTCGACCTGCAGTTCCAGATTCCGATTTTCGACGGCGGCGAGGTGCGCGTGCGCCAAGCCGCCGAGACCTACAACCTCGCCTTCAACCGCCTGACCGAGCGGGCCGTCAATGTGCGGTCCGAGGCGCGCGACGCCTATCGCGTCTACCGCTCCACCTACGACATCGCCGGCCATTACCAGCGCGAGATCATCCCATTGCGAAAGATCATCACCGAGGAGATGCAGCTTCGTTTCTCCAGCATGCAGGTCGACATCTTCGCGCTGCTCACCGAAGCGCGGCAGCGCCTCGCGGCGCTGCGCGGCGCGATCGACGCCAGGCAGAGATTCTTCCTCGCCCAGGCCGATCTGCAGACCGCCGTCAACGGCGGCGGTCTGCCCGCCGCCGTAGGCGACAATCCAACCAATGTCGCCGCGGCAGTTCCTGCCGAAGGCGGCGGCCACTAAAGACGGAGGTCAAGATGTTTTCCCGCCGAGGATTTTTAGGCACCGCCGCGCTTGTCGGCGCATCGGCCATTCAAGGCCGCGTCCAGGCCGCGTCTATCCCGGAAGCGCCCACCATGGACAAGGTGGTGATGCAGCCGCCGCTGCACCCCACAAGCGGCCCGGATTATCGCCCCGTGGTGACGCTGAACGGGTGGTCGCTGCCGTTCCGCATGAACGGCGACTGGAAGGAATTCCATCTCGTCGCCGAGCCGGTGGTGCGCGAGTTCGCGGAAGGAATGAAGGTGAATTTGTGGGGCTACAACGGGCAATCGCCGGGCCCGACCATCGAGGCCGTCGAGGGCGACAAGGTGCGCATCTTCGTCACCAACCGCTTACCCGAATACACCACGGTGCACTGGCACGGCATGATCATCCCGAGCGGCATGGACGGCGTCGGCGGATTGAACCAGCCGCACATCCAGCCCGGCAAGACCTTCGTCTACGAATTCGAGATGAAGAAGAGCGGAACCTTCATGTACCACCCGCATTCCGACGAGATGGTGCAGATGGCGATGGGCATGATGGGCATGTTCATCGTGCACCCGCGCGACCCGAACTTCCGCGCCGTCGACCGCGACTTCGTGTTCGTGATGAGCACTTATCGCGTCGACCCCGGCACCTACCTGCCGCACGTCAATGAGATGACGGACTTCAACATGTGGACCTGGAACGCGCGGGTCTTTCCTGGAATCGATCCGCTGCCGGTCAGGCTCGGCGACAAGGTGCGCGTGCGCATCGGCAATCTCAGCATGACCAACCATCCGATCCATTTGCATGGCCACAGCTTTGCGGTGACCTGCACCGATGGCGGCTGGATTCAAGAGAGCGCGCAGATCCCGGAGACGACCACCGACGTCCCGGTCGGCGCCATCAGGGTGTTCGACGTGCTCGCCGACAATCCCGGCGACTGGGCGTTCCATTGCCACAAGTCGCACCACACCATGAATTCGATGGGACACGACGTGCGCAACCTGATCGGCGTGTCGCGCAAGGACCTCGCCAAGGCCGTCGGCAAGCTCGCGCCCGACGGCATGGCCATGGGCTCGACCGGCATGGCGATGGGCAACATGGAGATGCCCGCGCCCGACAATACGCTGCCGATGATGACGGGCACCGGCCAGTTCGGGCCGATCGAGATGGGCGGCATGTTCACCGTGATGAAGATCCGCGAAGGCCTCGCGCGCGACGATTACCGCGATCCTGGTCCGTACAAGTTCCCGCCAGGCACCGTCGCCTACGAAGTCGCCGCACCCGCCCCGGAGCCGGCGCGGCAGAAATCCGGCAGTCCGCCGATGAAGCACAAGATGTGAGCGTTTCGATGAACCACCAACCGGAGACTACGATGAAGATCACGCTCAAGCTCGCCCTCGCGCTGGCTGCACTTTCGGCCGCGCCGGCCTTCGCTCACGACAAGCACGGGCACGGAAACTATTCGGCCGGCGAGCCCGGCGATCCCAGGAAGCCCGCGCGCACTATCGAAATCCTGATGAACGAGATGGACTACACGCCCGCGAAAATCGAGGTCAAGCGCGGCGAGCAGATCCGCTTCGTGCTGCGCAATGTCGGCAAGGAGGACCACGAATTCCTGCTGGCCACATCTAAGGAGAATCTCGCGCATGCGGAGCAGATGAAGAAGCATCCGCACATGGAGCACGACGAGCCCAATGCGGCGCGGCTTGCACCGAAGAAGACGACCGAGATCCTCTGGAAGTTCAGCAAGCGCGGCACCTTCGAATATTCGTGCCTCATTCCCGACCACCGCGAGTACGGCATGGTCGGCCAGGTCAACGTGAAGTAACGCGAGAGGAGATCCACATGAATCGCATCATCAATATCACTGCCGCGCTGGCGCTGAGCGTCGGCCTCGCGACCGCAACCCTCGCCGCAGAGGGCGCCGCGATCAGCGGCGAGGTCAAGAAGATCGACGAAGGCGCCGGCAAGATCACGCTCAAGCACGGCCCGGCCAAGAGCCTCGGCATGGAGGACCCCATGACCATGGTCTATCGGGTCAAGGATCCCGCCATGCTCAAGCAGGTGAAGGTCGGCGACAAGATCACCTTCGAGGCCGAGGAAGGGTCGTCGGGCTACACGGTGACCAAGATGCAGAAGGCGAAGTAGGGCAGCCTCGCCTGCCCGTCATTCCGGGGCGCGCCTCTTGGCGCGAGCCCGGAATCCATTTCACCACCATACCTGCGGCCCGATGGATTCCGGGCTCGATGCTCCGCATCGCCCCGGAATGACAACCCGCCCCCGAAACATCCCGGTCTGAGCTCCTCCCACCCCCTCCGTTAACCCTTTGCTAACCATACACCCGGCAAGAATTGCCGGGTGAAGTCGAGTGTCGTCGGCCGCGTTTAGAACGGGAGCTCCCGTGGACGCCAGTGCGGTGCCTCACTTTCGGAACGGCGGCCCGTCGGCCGCCGCGCAGACGTTTGGGGCGCGCGGACGGCAGTCGCGCGGGGAGGCAGCTACCATGGTCGACGTCACGGCAGGACAGGGCGTAGGCAGCGCAAGGCCCTCGATCCCTTCCCTCAATGACATCGTCACCGTCCTCAAGCGCGGCGACATCGCGCTGGCGCTCGGCGTTCTCACCATCCTGGTGGTGCTGATCCTGCCGCTGCCCGCGATCGTGCTGGACGTGTTCCTGGCGATCTCGATCACGCTCTCGATCCTGATCCTGATGACGTCGCTGTTCATCCAGACGCCGCTGGAGTTCTCGGCCTTCCCGACCGTCCTCCTGATCTCGACTATGCTGCGGCTCTCGCTCAACATGGCCTCAACCCGGCTGATCCTGTCGCACGGGCACGAGGGCACGGCCGCCGCCGGTCACGTCATCGAGGCCTTCGGCAACTTCGTGATGGGCGGCAATTTCGTCATCGGCATCATCGTCTTCGCCATCCTGATCATCGTCAATTTCGTCGTCATCACCAAGGGCTCGGGCCGCATCGCCGAAGTCGCCGCCCGCTTCCACCTCGACGCCATGCCCGGCAAGCAGATGGCGATCGACGCCGACCTCGGCGCCGGCCTGATCGACGAGAAGGTCGCCAAGGAGCGGCGCAAGGAGCTCGAGGACGAGAGCGGCTTCTTCGGGGCCATGGACGGCGCCTCCAAGTTCGTCCGGGGCGACGCCATCGCCGGCCTCCTGGTCGTGTTCATCAACGTCGTCGGCGGCATCATCATCGGCGTCGCGCAGCAGGGCATGTCCTTCGCCGACGCGGGGCGCACCTACACGCTGCTGACCGTCGGTGACGGCCTTGTCACCCAGGTGCCGGCGCTGATCGTCTCGACCGCGGCCGGCCTGCTCGTCTCCAAGGCCGGCGTCTCCGGCGCCGCCGACAAGGCGCTCATGAAGCAGTTCTCCGGCTATCCGCAGGCGCTGGCGATGTCCTCGGCGGTGATGCTGGTGCTGGCGGCGCTGCCGGGCATTCCGACCCTGCCCTTCCTCGCGCTCGGCGCCGGCGCCGGCGCGCTGGCCTGGAACGCCCGCAACCGCAACCGCGTGGCGGCCAAGGCCGAAGCCGCCGTTCACGCCGCGCCCGCTCCGGGAACGCCGGGTGCGCCGGGCGCTGCCGCGACGGAAGAGCCGATCTCGGCCGCGCTCAAGATCGACGACCTTAAGATCGAACTCGGCTACGCCCTGCTGCCGCTGGTCAACGGCCCTGACGGCACCGACCGCCTCACCGAGCAGATCAAGGCGCTGCGCCGTTCGCTCGCGATCGAGATGGGCTTCGTGATGCCGGCGGTGCGCATCCTCGATAACGTCCAGCTCGAGGCCAACACCTACATCATCAAGATCAAGGAGGTCGACGCCGGCACCGGGAAGATCTGGCCGAACCAGTTCATGGTCATGGACCCCGGCGGCGGCCAGGTGCAGGTGCCCGGCATCCACACCACCGAGCCGACCTTCGGCCTGCCCGCAACCTGGGTCGATGCCAGCCTCAAGGAAGAGGCCTCGCTCAAGGGCTACACCGTCGTCGACGCCGCGACCGTGCTCTCGACCCATCTCACCGAGCTGCTCAAGGCCAACATGTCGGACCTGTTGTCCTACGGCGAGGTGCAGAAGCTGCTCAAGGAGCTGCCGAAGGAGCAGAGCGAGCTGGTCAAGGACATCGTCCCGGGCCAGGTCACGGTCTCCGGCATCCAGCGCGTGCTGCAGCTGCTGCTCGCCGAGCGCATCTCGATCCGCGACCTCTCCACCATCCTCGAAGGCATCGCGGATTCGCTCGCCTTCTCGCGCAACCCCGCGACCATGGTCGAGCACGTCCGCGCCCGCCTAGCGCGGCAGATCTGCGCGCAGAACACCTCTTACGCCGGCTATCTGCCGCTGATCGCGCTGTCGGCGAAATGGGAGCAGGCTTTTGCCGAATCCATCATCGGCCAGGGCGAGGAGCGGAGCCTTGCCATGCAGCCCTCGAAACTTTCGGAATTCATGACCGCCGTGCGCGAGGCTTTCGAGCGCGCCGCCCGCGAGGGCGAGGCGCCGGTGCTGGTCACCTCCGCTTCCATTCGGCCCTTCGTGCGCTCCCTGGTGGAACGGTTCCGGGCCCAGACCACCGTGCTGTCGCAGGCGGAAATCCACCCCAGGGCGAGGCTGAAAACCGTCGGAAGCATCTGATTTGCCTTAAGAAGCCGTGTGTTTTTCAGCCACAGGCAAATGGTTTTTGAGTTCCTGGCGCCTTGTCGACCAAGGCCTCTAAAGCCCGGCACTAGGCTCATTATAGCTTTGAAATAATTATATAAAAGAACGATCAAGGGTCGCCTTTGATCGCGATCTATCACGTCATATCACGCCCTTGTGATGGCCCCTTGGGAACGAATCCCCCCGATACTAGGTTGATGGGCACCGGAAGCATGAACCTGCCTCAAACGGCTGGCGACTACTTCGGGTAGATGGCGGCAGGAGGCTTCCATGAACCACTCGATCTACAGCGCAGATCGCGCGACCCATTTGAAAATCGTGGTCGTCGCCCTCGTCGCAGGGATCGCGGTGGCTGGCCTCGGCATTACGGCACGCTCGGGTTCGGATGAAGGCCTGACCCAGACCGCCCGCGTCATCAAGGCCGGCAAGCCGGTCGTTGTCACCAGTTCGAACGCGTCCCTCGTTCGCTAAGGAGACCTGACGAGTTTTGTGAATTCACGCGGCTCTTTACCAGCCCCCCAAAGTCGCCACGTGGATATGTAGACGACCCCAACCCCAAGTCGACTACAGAAAGCGCCCGCCCCCCACGGGCGCTTTCCCATTTCTGGTACCTCGTCATTGCGAGCGCACGCGCGTCCAATTCGTCATTGCGAGCGCAGCGAAGCAATCCAGACTGCCTCCGCGGAAAGACTCTGGATTGATTCGCTGCGCTCGCAATGACGGAGCAAGCGGCACGGCCCTGCCTGCCAACTACCTTCCCCCATACGTCGGCGGCGGCGCCTGCACGGTCGGGGCGGCGGCAGCGAACAGCTCGTCCTTGCGTCCCGAGAGCGGCGGATAGATGCGCTTGCGGTTGATGGTCTGTTTGGTCGCCTTCGCGGCCGCGCCGGTGGCACGGACCTCGCGATTCCATCCTTCGGTATAGAGCGCGCCCCAGCCGCCGAGGTCGAGCACGGTGACGTACCAGTCGATCCGCAGCGGCAGCATGGGCAGGCCGACGAGATCGGCGACCACGTTGTGGCCGGCGAAGCGGCCCATGGGACGGGCGAACTGACAGGACATCAATGTCGGATGCAGCCCGTCGATCACGCTCGAGGCGACGTCGCCGGCCGCGAACACGCCGCCGACATCGGCCACGCGCATGAAGGGATCGACGAGCAGGCGCCCGAGCGAATCGCGCCCGCCCGGAAAGGTCGCCGCCAAAGGGCTTGCCCGCATGCCCGCGCACCAGATCACCGTCCGTGCCGGAATGAATTCGCCCGAACTCAGGCGCATGCCCGCGGCCTCGATCGCGGCGACACGCACGCCGAGCCGCGTCTCGATGTCGAGCGAAGCCAGGGCCGTCTCGATCACCGGGCGCGCGTTCGCGCCGATGCTGGCGCCGACGCTCGGATTGGGATCGACCAGGATGATGCGGCGGCTGCCGGTGATCCCTGCGCGCGCCAACCGGTCCGGCATCTCAGCTGCGACTTCGATGCCGGTGAAGCCGGCGCCGACCACGACCACCGTTGAATGGCCCGGAGACGGCGCGCTGCGTCCGAGCGAAACTAGATGATCTTCAAGGCGGAGCGCCGCGGCATAGGTGTCGACGTCGAAGGCGTGTGCGGCCAGGCCGGGAATATCGGGGCGCATCACCGCGCTGCCGAGCGCCAGCACGAGGCGGTCATAGTGCAGCGTCTCCTTGCCGGCGCTGGTGACGAGCGAGATTTCGCGCCGGGCCGGATCGATGGCCTCGACCTCGCCGAGGCCGTGGCTGACACCGATCGGATCGAGCAATTGTCCGAGCGGAAGCGCGACCTCGCTGAGGTCGACCTCGTAATTGCGCACGCGGATGTTGTGATAGGGATTGCGGTCGACGAGACGGATCTCGATGTCGCGGTCGCTCGCGCCGATCTCCTCGCGCTTGCGCGCAGCGCCGATGGCCGCCCACAAGCCCGCAAACCCGGCGCCGAGCACGACGATACGCGCCATCTCCGCCTACTGCACTTTCCCGACACCCGCGGTCAGCCCGCGGAGACAGACTAGCGCAACAACAGGCGCCGACCAAATGCGGCGGCGTCCGCGCCGCTGCACAAAATCGCGATTTATGCCTCGCGCAGCTCCGACGGCGTCGCGCCAAAGCGCTTGCGGAAGGCGCGGTTGAAGTAGGACAGATCGGAGAAGCCGGAGGAATGCGCGATGTCGCTGATCTTGCGCATCCTGGCGCGGGGATCGCCGAGCAGCTTGCGCGCGTGGAGCAGGCGCTGCTCCAGCACGAATTCGGTGAAGGTCGTGCCGGCCTGCTCGAACAGGCGCTGGGCCTGGCGCGGGCTGAGGCCTGAGCGCGTCGCAACTTCGGCGAGGCAGAGATCGTTACGGCCGAGTGCGGCCATCACGTCGGCGCGCATGAGATCGAGGCGCGCCGCCGCCTGCCCGCGGCCGCGGGCGCGGCTTGCGTGCTCGGCATCGGTGCCGAGCAGGAGACCGACGAGATCGATCATGTGCTGCGCGGTCAGGCGCTGGCCGACCGCATCGAGATGCGGCGCGTGATTGGCGGCGAGCGCGTGGTAGCGGAAGATGGTCTCGGCGACTGCGCCGTCGACGAGCACCTGCGAGAGCTTGTCCTCGGCGCGTGGATTGATGTCGAGCAGCGCACGGCGCGGCATGCGAATGCTGGTGAAGCGGTCTGCCTCGGTGTGGCCGACGGTCCCGGTCACGCTCATGTCGACGAGCACCATCTGGGCGGGCGTGAGCTCGACGGTGTGGCCGTTTTGCCCGACGCGGACGAGCCCTGCGTGGGCCGCGATCAGGACGAGATCGTCGCTGCCGTCGGCAAGGTGGCTCTGCGTGCGGGAATATTGCGCCGAGGCGCCTTCCGGAATGGCGAGCATGATGTTGTCGACGACGCTGATCTGCAGCCGGCAATCGATGCTGTCGCCATGGCTCGGCCCGATATCGAGGCCGCAGCGACCGACGGCCCGCTCGCGCCAATGCTCGAAGGCCGGACCGTGCGGCAGGCCTGCATATTGGTGAAGGAAGATGCCCGGCGTTCTCGCTGCATCCATCTGATTTTCTCGCCCTTTCCGGCATCAATCGCGTTCAAATTCCGGGAATTTGACGCCGTGGACCGAGGCGAGGTTCAAATCGAGGGCGGATTCGGGAGCACTTGTCGGGCTGCGACAGCGGGATGGACCGTGGCGACAGTCGCCGTGGCACCTATTTTTGCGCGGGCGCCTGCGGTTGGGCCGGCGGCACGGTCTCGATCAGCTTGCCGGAAAACACCGGGGCGGAGGTCGGCTGGCCGTTCGGCGAGCCGCCCGCCTGCTCGATGGTGACGGCGAAGGTCGCGCTATTGACGACCTCGGCATCGTAGGAGGCGAGCAGTGGACGCGCGGTGAAATCGCCGGCACCGATCACGCCGAGCGAGCGCGGGCGCGGCAGCTTGTCCGAGATCAGCCAGAGCTCGAAGCTCTTGCCGGGCTCCGGCGTCGCGCCGACCTTCCGCACCGTGAAATTCCGCGTCGCGCCGTCGATGGTGAGGATGAAGGCGGGGCCACCGCCCTGGCCCTGCAGCAGCGCAACATATTGCGCGGAGGCGGCGAGCGGCGCGGCCGGCGTCTTCACCTCGACCGTCTGGATGCGCGGCGGGGGACGCAAAGCGCCCGGCAGCGCGTCGGGCAGCAAGATCTGCAGCGACAGCGTTACGAGCAGCGCGGCCGCGAGCGCGCCAATGGCGGAAGCGATGGTGCGCCAGCGCTTCACCCGGCTCTCGAGACGAATCACATTGCTGTCGTCGACCACCGGCGCTTGGGCCGCACGGACGAGGTTGGCATCCGGCGCATGGACTTGCGGGATGAATTGCGGCGCGATGTCCGGAACAGCATCAAACTCGGGACGCGGCGCCTCAGGCGCGGCGGCTTCGGGCTGCTGCACCTCAGCCGACTGCGAGCTCTCGGGCGGAGATTCCGCAGCTGCCAGCGAGGACGTCTCGGGCACAGGCGGCTGTGGTGGCGGCGAAGCTTCGGCAGGCGCAGGCGGCTCCTGCGCGGCGGTCGTGCGCGCGATCTCCGCCCTGATGTTCTCCCACACGATCGGACGCGGCTCGACCGAGCCGACCATCTGGTTGAGCACGCCGAGCCGATAGGCCCAGGCCTGCACGATCTCGGCGAACGCCGGGTCCACCGCCATCATGGTCTCGACCTGCGCGCGCTCGTCGGCGCCGAGCGTCCCGAGCGCATATTCCGCGGCGAGCGCGATATGGTCCTCCGTGTAGGCCATCAATTGCAGTCCAGAACCACCCTCATCATCCAAGCGATCACAGTCCGAGGCACTCCCGGATATCCAGCATGCTGCGCCGCAGCCACGTCTTCACCGTGTTGACCGGCGCTGAAAACTTCTCCGCCAATTGCTCGCGGCTCCAGCCGTTGTAATAGGCGAGCAGCACGAGCCTCTGACGGTCCGGCTCGAGCCGGCCGATGCATTCCAAGAGCCGCTTCAGCTCCTCGGTCATCTCGCGGCGGGCCAGTGGATCGGGACTTTCGGCCGCGACCTCCATCGCCTGAGGCTCTTCCTCGATGGAGGCTTCCGACTTCTTGCGGACGACGTCGATCGCGCGGTTGCGCGCGATCGAGGCCATCCACGTGATCGGCGAGGACAGGGCCGGATTGAACTGGCCGGCGCTGTTCCAGATCTTGACGTAAGTCTCCTGAATGACCTCCTCCGCGAGATCCTGCCTGCGCAAGATACGGAGCACGACGCCATAGAGTTTCGCGCGCGTGGCGGCGTAGAGGCGCTCGAACGCGGCCTGATCGCCCTTCGCCACCGCCTCAATCAACCCGACCAGCTCCGCTGGCGTCAGCATTCAGCCCCCCAACACGCGGGCCGTCGCGTTCCGCGTAGACCCCGGCACCGCACCACCATAGCGCGCGGCCAAGCGGACCACCAAGGGGCGCGGCGCCACACTGTGGACAGCACATGCAAAAACCCGGACCTTGCGGGTCCGGGTTTTGACAATTCCTGGAGGGGCGGGCTAGCGGCTCAGGCGACGGCGCCGATGCGGGCACGCATCAGGCCGATGCTGTCGAGGTCGGCCTGCTCGCGGGCGTTCTCCTCGGCGCGCTCGCGGGCCTGGTCGCGCTCGTCGAGCAGCTCGACCTTTTTCAGCTCCTCGAAGGCCTCGGCCAGTGCGGCCTTGGCTTCCTCAAGCTGGCCCTTGAGCTCGTCGGCCGAGCGGGTCAGGTTCTCGCGGCGCTGGATCGCGGCTTTGGCGTAGGTCGGGTAGGCGAAGTGCGAGGGATCGTTGATCCCGGCGCGCTCCTGCTCGGTCTGGATCTCGCGTTCGAGATCGACCGACATGCGCTGGAAGTCGGCGATCATGGTCTCGATCTGGGTGACCCGGCGGCGCTTCTCGTCGACCTGAAACTTCTTCAGGCGGATGAGGGTATCTCGTGACTTCATCGACTCGTACTCCCCAGAAGTCCCCCCGCTGCACGTGGGACGATACCGGTCACCCCACGGGCCCGAAGGGGGCCCAGACCGGCTCTGCTACTCTGTGGGATCGGATGATGACCGGACAAAGTTAGCGTTCCGTTTCCAAATTGCCGAGGATTTGCGCCAATTGGCGATAGCCCTCCGCGAGCGATGCCTTTTCGTCCTTGCGCTGGCGCAGGAAGGCTTCCAGCGGCTCGTTGAGGCGGATGGCCTCGTCGACCTCGGGACTGGAGCCGGCGCGGTAGGCGCCGAGACGGATCAATTCCTCCATGTCGGCATAGGTCGCCATCACCTGGCGCGCCCGCTGGATCACCGGCCAGAACTGCGGATCGGCCGATTTCGGCATCGTGCGCGAGACGGATTTGAGAATGTTGATCGCGGGATAGCGGCCGCGCTCGGCGATCGAGCGCTGCATCACGATGTGGCCGTCGAGGATGCCGCGGACGGCATCGGCGATCGGCTCGTTATGGTCGTCGCCGTCGACCAGCACCGTGAAGATCGCGGTGATGGCGCCCTCGCCCAATCCCGGCCCGGCACGCTCCAGCAGCTTCGGCAACTCGGTGAAGACGGTCGGCGTGTAACCCTTGGCCGTCGGCGGCTCGCCGGCAGACAGGCCGATCTCGCGCTGGGCCATCGCAAAGCGCGTCACCGAGTCCATCAGGCAGAGCACGTCCTTGTCCTCGTCGCGAAAATATTCGGCGACCGCGAGCGTGAGGTAGGCCGCCTGGCGGCGCATCAGGGCCGGCTCGTCGGAGGTCGCGACCACCACGACTGAGCGCGCAAGGCCCTCCTCGCCGAGATCGTCCTGCAGGAATTCCTGCACCTCGCGGCCGCGTTCGCCGATCAGCCCGATGACACTGACATCGGCATCGACGTTGCGCGCCAGCATCGACAGCAGCACCGACTTGCCGACGCCGGAGCCTGCGAAGATGCCCATGCGCTGACCGCGGCAGCAGGTGAGGAAGGTGTTCATGGCGCGCACGCCGAGGTCGAGCGGGCTGCCGACGCGCTTGCGCGAATGGGCGGGCGGCGGCGTATTGCGGAACGGCATCGGCGAAGAGCCCTGCGGCAGCGGCCCCTTGCCGTCGATCGGCTCGCCCAGCGCATTGACGACGCGTCCCAGCCAGGCCGCGGACGGCCTCACTTGGTTGGCGGCATTGGCGATGACCGCCTTGCAGCCGCGGCGCACGCCCTCGAGGCCGGCGAACGGCATCACCACGGCATTGTTGCCGGAGAAGCCGATCACCTCGCACGGAATGGTGCGGTTAGCGCCGGTCTCGATCACCAGCCGCGCGCCGACCGACATCGCGTGGATAGGGCCGGCCACCTCGACCATCAGACCGCGAACGCCGACCACGCGGCCATAGATGTTGATGCCGTCGATGTCGCCGATCTGTTCGGCCAGCGCCTTCATCGGGGGGCCTTCATCAGCAGCGCACCTTCATATGAGGGTCCTCATGAGATGGTCGCCTTCGGTGATCCCGGGACATCACGGTGAAAACCTTAAGTTTCGCCATATTTCTGAACGGCGCTTAACTTCGTGTTTACCCGCATCATTAATCATTGCGTCACTGTCTTTGAGACTGAGCGTGCCTCCCCTTCAGAAGAAGGCTGAGTCGCGGGAGTCGGTTAGGCCCGTCTCTTAAAGTGGAGCTTGAACGGAATCGGGTAACGAAAGCTGCTTCGTACGCAAGACCTTAGGGCGATTCGACAAAAATTGCACCGGGGGGACTTGCGTTCCAGAATCAGACTTTGTTAACCATCTGTTGTCAGGATCCGAATCAGTTGTTCAAAGGCGTTTTGTTGAGTGCCGCGAATGCGGCCGACCTGACGCCCAGGAGCGGCGACTATGGGGAACTGGCATGCGCGTTTTGCTGATTGAAGATGACAGCGCCGTCGCGCAGTCGATCGAGCTGATGCTGAAGTCGGAGAGCTTCAACGTCTACACGACCGATTTGGGGGAAGAAGGCGTCGATCTCGGTAAACTATACGATTACGACATTATTCTCCTCGACCTCAACCTGCCCGACATGTCCGGCTACGATGTGCTCAAGCAGCTCCGGGTCTCCAAGATCAAGACACCGATTCTGATCCTCTCCGGCCTCGCCGGCATCGAGGACAAGGTCAAAGGTCTCGGCGTCGGCGCCGACGACTACATGACCAAGCCCTTCCACAAGGACGAGCTGGTGGCCCGCATTCACGCCATCGTGCGCCGCTCCAAGGGCCATGCCCAGTCGGTCATCCAGACCGGCGACCTCGTCGTCAACCTCGACACCAAGACGGTGGAAGTCGGAGGTCAGCGCGTGCATCTGACCGGCAAGGAATATCAGATGCTGGAGCTGCTCTCGCTCCGCAAAGGCACGACCCTCACCAAGGAAATGTTCCTCAACCACCTCTATGGCGGCATGGACGAGCCCGAACTGAAGATCATCGACGTCTTCATTTGCAAGCTCCGCAAGAAGCTCGCCAACGCCTCCGAGGGCCGCAACTTCATCGAGACCGTCTGGGGCCGCGGCTACGTGCTGCGCGAGCCGCACGAGGCCGACGAGCGCATCCCCGCCTGATCCCTGGGTTACGTCGCGAGCCCAGTCAGGCTCGCTCCTCCCAGCCTGGACCCCGCCGCAAATGGCGGGGTTTTCGTTTTTGGGGGGACGCTTCATTGGAAGCTTAACGTTTGAACCCCTAGCCTTCCCCTGCCGACGAATGGTCGCTGCACGATGGGGGAACGATGATCCTGCAATCACTCGCCGGCCTGCCCGCCTTCCTGGTCTATTTCTGCACCGGGCTGATCGTGATCGTGGCCTATCTGTTCGTCTACACCCGCATCACGGCGCATAACGAATTCCAGCTCATTCGCGACAACCAGCCGGCCGCGGCGATCGCGCTTGGGCTCAGCCTGCTCGGCTTCGTGGCGCCGCTGGTCAGCGCCATCGCGCATTCGGCCAACGTGCTGGACTGCCTGATCTGGGCGACGATCGCGCTGATCGTGCAGGTCATCGTGTTCTATCTCGTCAAGGTTCCGGTGCCGGACTTGTCGAGGCGCATCGATGACGGCGAGCTTGCCCCGGCGATCTGGCTCGGCCTGTCCTCGCTCGCCGCGGGCCTGCTGAACGCCGCCAGCATGATCTACTGACATGGCCGACAAACCCGCCAAGAAGGAGTTCGGCAAGCGCCGGCCAGTCGCCGAGCCGCCGCGACCGCCGGTGAAGCGCTCCGGCCACGTCGCGCTGCTGGTGATGGGCACGATCGCCGTCGGCACCACGGCCTATACCTTGATGCCGCGGCAGAACTGCGAGCCCACGCCCGGCGCCGTGCCGGGGCAGACGACCACGACCTGCACGAGCAGCAGCAGTTCGTCGGGCGGCAGCAGTTCGCGCTGGTCGTCGCGATCGAGCTTGTTCAGCGGCGATTCCTCCAGCCATTCCTCGTCGGGAACGTCGTCCAATGTCAGCCATAGCAGCGTGAGCCGCGGCGGCTTCGGCTCGTTCGGCCACGGCTTCTCGGGCGGCGGCTGATCCATGCAGCGCATCACCTGCCTCGAGCGCGACGACTGGCGGGAGACCGCCGCACGATGCGGCTTCGTCTTCCACACCATCGACGGCGAGCGCTATTGGGACGAGCGCGCCTATTATGGCTTTACGCTGGAGGAGATCGAGCGAGGCATCGAGGCGCCGACCGGCGAGATCGACGCGATGTGCCTGGAACTCGCCGGCCGCGTCATCGGCGACGAGCGTTCCTTGCGACGGCTGAAGATTCCGGAAGCGTTCTGGGGCCTGATCGTCGAGAGCTGGAAGCGCGACGACCGCAGCCTCTACGGCCGGCTCGATCTGAGGTTCGACGGCAAATCGCCGGCAAAGCTGCTCGAATACAACGCGGACACGCCGACCTCGATCTTCGAGGCCGCGGTGTTCCAATGGACCTGGCTCGAACAGGCGATCGAACGCCGCGTCATCCCCTCGCGTGCCGACCAATTCAACTCCATCCACGAGCGGCTGATCGCGGCATGGAAGGAGATCGCTGGGAGCCGTCACGTCCATCTCACAGGGATCACCGGCAACGAAGAGGACGCCGGCACGCTCGCTTATCTCGAAGACACCGCGCGCCAGGCCGGACTCTCGACGACGCTGCTCGACATCGAGCAGGTCGGCTGGCGCGACGAGGCCGGCGGCTTCGTCGATCTCGGCGAGAACGACATCGCGCTCGCCTTCAAGCTCTATCCCTGGGAATGGATGTTCCAGGACGCCTTCGGCGCAAAGCTGAAGGATGCGCCAACGCGCTGGATCGAGCCGCCGTGGAAGGCGGTGCTCTCCAACAAGGGCATCTTGCCGCTGCTCTGGGAGATGTTTCCGAACCATCCCAATCTGCTGCCGGCCTTCTTCGAGGACGATCCGCGCGCCGCCGAGCTCGGCACGTCCTATGTGCGCAAGCCGCTGCTGTCGCGCGAAGGCGCCAATGTCACGCTGGTCTCCGGCGGCATGCCGCTCGACGAGCAGACGGGGCCGTACGGCGCCGAAGGTTTCGTACGTCAGGCGCTGGCACCGCTGCCGAACTTTTCGGGCTGCTATCCGGTGATCGGAAGCTGGCTGGTGAACCACGAGCCCTGCGGGATATCGATCCGCGAGGACGAGAGCCCGATCACGGGCAACCGCTCGCGGTTCTTGCCGCATGCGATTTTGTGATTTTGTCATTCCGGGGCGCGACAAAGTCGCGAGCCCGGAATCCATAACCCCAGTCGGATGAAATGGCCCTGGT
Source organism: Bradyrhizobium sp. NBAIM03 (assembly GCF_020194055.1). Classification (NCBI taxonomy): domain Bacteria; kingdom Pseudomonadati; phylum Pseudomonadota; class Alphaproteobacteria; order Hyphomicrobiales; family Nitrobacteraceae; genus Bradyrhizobium; species Bradyrhizobium sp. NBAIM03. Next base: position 112,083 of record NZ_JADYVS010000024.1, read on the forward strand.
CTAACCGCCTGCCTATTTCGATGGCCTATGGTTATGGATTCCGGGCTCCGCGCTTATGCGCGGCCCCGGAATGACAAAGAGAACTCATCTCGCCGCGGCGACCTTCAGCGGCTGCGGCATCAATCCGCCCATCGGACGGCCGGAGCGCGCGGGGTTGAGCTGATAGAGGCCGCGGCGATCGGCGATCGGGCGGAATGCATCGGTGATGCCGACGACGGATTCGGCAGCGCCCAGCAGCAGCGTGCCGTCGGCTTCCATGGCCTTCGCCATGCGCTCGAAAATCACCGCCTTGGTGTCCTGGTCGAAATAGATCAGCACGTTGCGGCAGAAGATCACGTCGAACGTGCCGAGATGGGAGAAGTCCTGCAGCAGATTGAGCTGGCGGAACTGCACCATGGCGCGAATGTCGGCGTTGAGCTGCCAGAGCTCGCCGGTTTGCGTGAAGTATTTCACCAGATGCTGGATCGGCAGGCCGCGCTGCACCTCGAACTGGCTGTAGAGGCCGGCCTTGGATTTCTCCAGCACCTCCTGCGACAGATCGGTGGCGACGATCTCGATGCGCCACCCCGCGAGCGCCGCGCCCATCTCCTTCACGCACATCGCGATCGAATAGGGCTCCTGCCCGGTCGAGGCGGCCGCCGACCAGATGCGAAGCGACTTGCGCGCCGCGCGCGCCTGGATCAGGCCCGGCAGGATGGTGCCGCGCAGGTGATCGAACGGAATCTTGTCGCGGTAGAAGAACGTCTCGTTGGTGGTCATCGCTTCGACCACGTCGGTCGCAAGCCGGCCGTCGCCGTTCCTGATCTTCAGGACGAGGTCGGGGATGCCGGGAACGCTTGCCTTGCGGGCGAGCGGCAGCAGCCGGCTCTCGACCAGATATTGCTTGTCGGCGGAGAGATCGAGACCGGAGCGCTCTTTCAGGAACTTGCGCAGATAGTCGTAATCTGCGGGCGTCACGAGCGGTCTCCAGCGAACAGGCGGTTGACCTTGGCGCCGATCTGGTTGAGCGGCAGGATCGCCGCGCAGATGCCGGCATTGGCCGCCGCGCCGGGCATGCCCCAGACCACGCTGGAGGCTTCGTCCTGCGCAATCACGCTGCCGCCGGCCGCGACGATGTCCTTGCCGCCGCGCATGCCGTCCGAGCCCATGCCGGTCAGGATCACCGAGAGGATGTTGCCGTGCCAGACGTCGATGGCGGAGGTGAAGAGCGGATCGACCGCAGGCTTGCAGAAATTGACGGCGGGGCCGTCGTCGAGCGCGATCACAGGATCGGCGCCGCTGCGCGTGACGCGCATGTGCTTGCCGCCCGGTGCGAGGTAGATCCGTCCCGGCTTGACCGGCTCGCCGTCGACCGCCTCGGCCGCCGGCCGGCGGCTCGAGCGCGCCAGATGCTCGGCCAGGATGGTGGTGAAGGTCGGCGGCATGTGCTGGGTGATCAGCACCGGGAAGCGATCGATCACGGCGCTGAGCTCGGTGACGAGCGACATCAGCGCCTGAGGACCGCCGGTCGAGGAGCCGATCAACAGCACCTTGGGCGCCTGGGTCGAGAACGGACGCGTTGACACCGAGCCTGACGAGGGGGCCGGAGCGGGCGCAGGCGCGGCAGGCCGCGCGACAGGACTGCGCGCGACGGGAGCCGGGCTCGCCGGCGCCAGCGGCGGACTCGCAACCGCAGACTTGCGACGCAGCCGCGCGCCGAGATGGCGGATCTTCTGGATCAGGTCGTGATGGAAAATGTCCGCGGCCGACGCCTCACGCGTCGATTCCGGCTTGGGAATGTAGTCGGCTGCGCCGAGCGACAACGCCTTGAAGCTGATCTCCGCGTTGCGGCGGGTCAGGGTGGAAGCCATGATGATGACGAGATCGCGCTTCTTGGCGAGCAGTTGCGGCAGCGCCGAGAGGCCATCGAGCTCGGGCATTTCGATGTCGAGCACGGCAACATCGGGATTGATGCGGTCGAGCTGGTTGACCGCCTCGAGCCCGGTGCGCAGCGAGGCCGCGACCTCCATGTCGTGCTCGGCACCAATCCAGCGCGAGATCAGACCGCGGATGACGACCGAGTCGTCGACGATCATCACCCGCAGCGGCCCGGTTTCGCGCGACGTGCTCGTGGTCGAATTACCTGCGAACGCAACACTCATTACACACCAACTCAGACTGAAACGGTTCAGTTGAAAACAAGCGCCGAAGGATCCGTTCAGCCTCCGGGAGATCGCTCAGATCAGGCCGACTTCCTGAAATTTCGCCGTCACGATGTCCTTGTCGAACGGCTTCATGATGTATTCGTTGGCGCCGGCGTGCAGAGCGCGCGCGATATGCGCGACGTCGTTCTCGGTGGTGCAGAACACCACCTTGGGCTGGTCGCCGCCGGGCATGCGCCTGAGATGGCCGAGGAACTCGTAGCCATCCATGACCGGCATGTTCCAGTCGAGCAGCACCGCGTCCGGCAGGCCGCGCTTGCAGGCCTCCAGCGCCTTCTCACCGTCCTCGGCTTCGAGGATTTGGAAGTCGAGCCCCTCCAGGATCCGGCGCGCAACCTTTCGGATGACGCTGGAATCATCAACGACGAGACAAGTTCGCATGTGAACCTCTGCTTCCTTTCCCCTTTGCGGGGCACTTCCAATCGCAAGTCCCTCGGCGGCAATGCCGCCGTATCAGGCCGCCATCATCTCGGGCGCGAGCTCGAGGACGCGGTCGACGTCGAGGACGACCATGAGCTGGCCGTCGAGGCGGTGGACGCCGCCGGCGAGCTTGGCCATGCGGGGGTCGAGGTTCACGGGGTTTTCTTCCTTGCCGTCCTCGGGCAGGCGCAGCACCTCGCCGATCTGGTCGATCAGGAGGCCATAGGATTCGCCGCGTAGGTCGACGCCGACCGCCATCGCGGTCTTGCCGTCCTCGTCCT
>NZ_JADYVS010000237.1:0-403 GCF_020194055.1 Bradyrhizobium sp. NBAIM03
CGCCTGCTTGTCGTGATGGTGAAGTCCAATGCTGGCCAGGCGTTTCTACGTCGCGCGTGCTTTTTCGTCGGCGCTGCTTGGCGTCAGAAGAGTCTGCGACGCGCGGCCAGCCTGACGCGCCAAGCCGAGTGGAAACACACCTGGCTGGGAGGTCATCGTGGTTGATCTTCCCGAGCTTGTTCAGGAACAGGGTTTTGCCCTGCGCAAGCAAGGGAGGACATGGGGCGGCGCCAGCTGCCCCTCGTGTGGTGAGGGGCAGGAAACCTCGAACCGGCTGTGCGTCTATGTAGGAGACGGTGGGAAATGGCGCTTCAAGTGCCATGCCTGCGGGATCCGAGGGGACGCGGCCGACTTCCTTGCCGTTTCACGCGGCATTTCCTTGCGTGCCGCGCTTAAGGAGGTC
>NZ_JADYVS010000238.1:0-402 GCF_020194055.1 Bradyrhizobium sp. NBAIM03
GTATTAAACAGGCTTTTTACCGATGGCGCATCGCGCACCAGCCGCCAGCAGATTAAGCCCACCAGTCCGTAAGCCAGCAGAATATCGCCGTCCCAGAACAATAAACCGTGAATAAAGCCCAGCAAGACTAACAGCGTTAACCGCGACTGGATCCAGCGTCTGCCACGGGGCAGCAACATTTGCAGGCCCGCACCAAACAGCAGCGCAAAAAGCGTGAGGAATTTCACCTGGCCGATGAGATCGAGAAATGCCCAGGTCCATGCATCCTGCGGCGTAATAGCGCCGTACCAGGCGGGATTGAGATAAGCCGCCTTTGGTAGCCCAAAGGCGCTGATGTTTAATAGCAGGATCCCCAGAATGGCGACGCCGCGAACAAAATCGAGCGTGACGTTGCGCTCCATG
>NZ_JADYVS010000239.1:0-401 GCF_020194055.1 Bradyrhizobium sp. NBAIM03
GCAACGCCATGGCCAGCGCCAAGAAGAAAGGCATCAAGGTGGTGTCGTATGACCGCCTGATCCTGAACGCCGACATCGACGGCTACGTGACCTTCGACAACGTGAAGGTGGGCGAGCTGCAGGCGCAGGGCGTGGTCAAGCTCGCGCCGAAGGGCAATTACTTCCTTCTGGGCGGCGCCGCGACCGACAACAACGCACGCCTGCTGCGCGAGGGCCAGATGAAGGTGCTCAAGCCGTACGTCGACAAGGGCGACATCAAGATCGTCGGCGAGCAGTGGACGCCGGAGTGGGACCCCTCCAAGGCGCAGAACATTGTTGAGAACGCGCTGACCGCCAACAACAACAACATCCAGGGCATCGTTGCCTCCAACGACGGCACGGCCGGCGGCGCGATCCAGGCG
>NZ_JADYVS010000240.1:0-401 GCF_020194055.1 Bradyrhizobium sp. NBAIM03
CAACACGTGTCACGGGACAGGCGTGCATAAGGCCCACAACTGGACGACAGGCAATATGGAGGATCGTGAATGCCATGCCTGTTCGGCCAACGTTTCTGCAGTTGCTGTCACGGCCCAGCCTGAAACGTCGGACCGCCAGTGGCTCCTCAAGCTTGCCGGCCTGAAGCGTTCGGAAATCCTCGGTGGCGAGTGGACGACCGTGGGCGCAGAAACGAGCCTCTTCGACCTGCTAGACGAGCACCTGCGCGCCAACCCCTCGGCACTGGATTCCGAAAGCACCGGTCTCCCGCTGGTGTGGACGGATGAGCGCATCAAAGCAGCGGCCCATCGTCTGTGGTTGCTAGAAGGCCAAGGGCTGCGCAAACAGTCCGACTACGAGCAAGAGTTGCAGTCCATCCTTG
>NZ_JADYVS010000241.1:0-401 GCF_020194055.1 Bradyrhizobium sp. NBAIM03
CCGCCGCAGAGTCGCCGTCGATGGAACCGAAGTTACCCTGACCGTCTACCAGCATGTAACGCAGCGAGAATGGCTGCGCCATACGGACGATCGTGTCATAAACCGCCGAGTCACCATGGGGATGGTATTTACCGATTACGTCACCAACGACACGGGCAGATTTTTTATAGGCTTTGTTCCAGTCATTGCCTAGTACGTTCATGGCGTAAAGTACGCGACGGTGTACCGGCTTCAGGCCATCTCGGACATCTGGCAGCGCACGGCCAACAATGACCGACATCGCATAATCCAGATAGGAGCTCTTCAGCTCTTCCTCAATGTTGACCGGTGTAATTTCTCTCGCAAGGTCGCTCATCTAACCGCTATCCCTCTACTGTATCCCGGATTCAAAGGTCGCAAAT
>NZ_JADYVS010000242.1:0-401 GCF_020194055.1 Bradyrhizobium sp. NBAIM03
TTGTATGCGTATCAGGCGATCCGCGCGGGCGTGAAGATCTACCGCTACCTGCCCGGCTTCCTGCATCAGAAGGTCGTGCTGATCGACGACGAGGCCGCTGCCGTGGGCAGCGCCAACCTCGATAACCGTTCGTTCCGCCTGAACTTCGAGCTGATGATCATGACCGCCGACTCGCGCTTCGCCAACGATGTCGCGCAGATGCTCGAAGCCGATTTTTCCGAAGCCGCCCGCGTGGGCCGTGACGAATACGAACGCGCACACCCGCTGGGCCGCGTGATCATGCACGTGGCGAAGCTGTTCGCGCCAATCCTGTAGCCACGGTCGCGCTCCGAATTTGCCCGCAAGAAGCGGAGCGCATCCAGAGATCGCCATCCCTACCCTGATGCGGACCTCTTCAGGAG
>NZ_JADYVS010000243.1:0-401 GCF_020194055.1 Bradyrhizobium sp. NBAIM03
GCCGATCGGTCGTCACCGATTCCCAGCTGTGGATGGAGCCCCAGTCGTGCCCGACCAGATGAAAGCGCTCGCCGGGCAGCAACGCGTCGGCCACGGCGGCAAGGTCGTCGACAAACTGGGGGATGCGGTAACCGGTGGTATCTGCGGGGGCGTCTGACAGGCCGGCACCCCGCACGTCGAAGGTGAGCACACGGCGCTCGTGCGCCAGCGTGTCGCGCACGCCGTCCCAGACGGAGCTGTCGTCCGGATAGCCATGCACGAGAACGATGGCAGGGCGCTCCCGAGCGGAATGGTCGGCGGGCTGTGTCATGCGGGCATGCAGGCGAATGTCGCCGGAGCGCACCACGTGGCTGCTGTGCATCGAGAGGCCTCCTGGAAAAGGGATGCGGTGCAATCTCTGC
>NZ_JADYVS010000244.1:0-400 GCF_020194055.1 Bradyrhizobium sp. NBAIM03
CTGTGCGTCTCGTTCATCAGCATGGAGCACTTCCATGTGCCGGCCAACCTGATCTCGCTCGGTGCGATCGACTTTGGGGTGATTGTCGACGCGGCCGTGATCGTGATGGAAAACATCATGCGGCACCTCGAAGAAGGCGCCGAGAAGCTCGAAGACGCGATCGTCAAGGCGACCAACGAAGTGCAGCGCGCGATGATCTTCTCTACGGGCATCATCATCGTGGCGTATTCGCCGCTGTTCTTCATCGGCGGCGTGGAAGGCATCATCTTCAAGCCGATGGCGTTTACGATGGGCTTTGCGTTGATGGCATCGATCGTGCTCAGCCTGACGTTCGTGCCGGCGGCCACGTCGTTCGTCTTCGGCAAGACGCTGCATCCGCATTCGCCGGCGTTCATAGCGG
>NZ_JADYVS010000245.1:0-400 GCF_020194055.1 Bradyrhizobium sp. NBAIM03
ATCCAGGGCTGCATCTTTTCTTCTTCCGTGCCGGGCAGGAAGCCGATGTCTTCACCCACGGGCACCGTGGCGCGCGTGATGATGATCTCGTTATAAAGCTTCTGATCCAGAACTTGCTCAAGGCCCGCTGCCAGTGCCAGCAGCGTCTTGCCCGTGCCGGCCTGACCGAGCAGCGAAACGAAGTCCACCTCGGGATGCATCAGCAAGTTCAGCGCGAAGTTCTGCTCGCGGTTGCGCGCGGTCACGCCCCAGACGTTGTTCTTCTGGTGCGTGTAGTCCTTGAGCGTCTGCAACACCGCAGTTTTGCCGTTCAACTCCTTGACTTGCGCATACAGCGGCAGGCTGCCGTCATTCGGTTCAAGGAAGACAAACTGGTTGACCAGGAACGACGGCACCAGCG
>NZ_JADYVS010000246.1:0-400 GCF_020194055.1 Bradyrhizobium sp. NBAIM03
GAGAAGAAGCCTGCAGCGCCAGTAGAATTACAAGGGCAAATTCGTTCTGTCAGTAAAAAAATGCCAGCACAAGTAGAAGAAATTTCTTTATTTGAAGATGAAGAAATTGAAACACTGGATAAGGGAAGCTTGACAGAAGCACTTATTTTGTCAGGAAATTTTGACCCTTTAATTGGTTTAACTCAACAAGACTTTGCAATCTTTAATAAATAAAAAAATACTGACAGAAATTGCTGTCAGTATTTTTTTGTTTCTATCAGTACTTTTTGATATAAAAAAATCTGCCAAAGAGACAGACATTTTTAATTAGCCAAGTTTAGCAGCAAGACGTGCTTTATCACGTGATGCTTTGTTAGCATGGATAAGGCCTTTTGAAGCAGCTTTATCAATTGATGAAGAA
>NZ_JADYVS010000025.1:0-112827 GCF_020194055.1 Bradyrhizobium sp. NBAIM03
GCTCCGGGCGGGGGGGTCTTGGTTAGAACAAAATGCAAACGCACCCGTCAAGCCGGCCGCAAAATCTCCCACAAAATTAACCCGGCTTAAGCAGGCCGCAGGCCATTGATCGTCAAGAGGTTCCTCGGATGGATGGCCGGACAAGGCGATGAATCGAACTCAGCCGCGTGACGGCCTGATCGGCGCGTTCCTGTATTGGCTCGGCGGCTTCGAGATCGAGGACGGTCTGACCGCCGATCTCAGCGAGCGCGAGATCCGCCGCATCCGCGCCAAGCAGATCGACGCGGTGACCCAGCTGATCCCCGTGACGATGGCCGTGACGATGTTGAACGTCGCCATCGTGCTGATCCTGTTCTGGGGCAGGGGCTGGAACGACTTCCTCGCCATCTGGGGCCTGACGCTCGCCGCCACCGCTTCGCTCGCGGTGCGCGCGTGGCACAAGTCGCATCAGAACCCGCCGCAGGAGGCTTCGCCCCGCGCGGCGCGGCAGATGCTGCGGCAGGCGTTTTTTCTCGCCGCGATCTGGGGCGCGCTGCCGCTCGCTCTGTTCAGCCGCATCGAGCCGACCAGTCAATTGCTCCTGGCCTGCCTGATGGTCGGCATGATGTCCGGCGGCGCTTTCACGCTCTCGACCTTCCCGCGCGCGGGCCTCGTCTATCTCGCGACCATGACGATCGCCTGCGCCGGCGCGCTCCTCCTGTGCGGCACCGGCCCATATCTGGTGACCGCCGTGTTCCTGCTGCTGTTCGCATTTTTCATGGCGCGTAACATCGTCTCCCAGGGCAACCTCTTCCTCGGCAATCTCAAGGCCCAGCTCGAGCTCGAGCGCCAGACCGAGATCATCTCGCTGCTGCTGAAGGATTTTCAGGAGAACGCCAGCGACTGGCTCTGGCAGACCGATGCAGAGGGACGTCTCGTCGACGTGCCGCAACGCTTCGCGGACGTCGCGCAGCTGCCGCTTCCGCTGCTGAAAGGCGCGCAGTTCGCCGACGTGCTCGACATGCTCTGCCCCGAGGACAAGTCAGCGGCCTACAACATCGTCGGCCTGATGGAGCAGGCCGAGCCGCTGCACGAGATGAATCTCAAGGTCGTCGCCGGCGGCGAGGCCCGGCTGTGGTCGCTGACGGCGAAGCCGGCCCATGATCGTGACGGTCATTTCCTGGGCTATCGCGGCTTCGGGCGCGACGTCACCGAGCGCTGGCGCGCGGAAAAGGCCGAGGCCGAAAGCCGCGCCAAGTCAGACTTCCTGGCGGTGATGAGCCACGAGATCCGCACGCCCATGAACGGCGTGCTCGGTCTTGCCAGCATGCTCCTCGAAACCAGGCTCGATCCGGAGCAGCGCGAGGCCGTCACCACGATCCGCGAGTCCGGCGACAACCTCCAGCGCATCCTCAACGACATTCTCGATCTCTCCAAGCTGGAAGCAGGCCGCTTCCAGTTCGAGGCGATCGACTTCGCGCCGCAGGCGCTGGTCGAGACGGTTGCGACCGTGGTGCGCGCCAGCGCCAAGAGCAAGGGGCTCACGGTCAAGGTCGAGCTCGATCCGAACCTGCCGCCGACGCTCCGCGGCGACGTCGCGCGCATCCGCCAGGTGCTGCTCAATCTCGCCTCCAACGCTGTGAAGTTCACCGACGAAGGCGAGGTGACGATATCGGCGACCTGCCAGGCGCGGCGCGACCTGCTGGCGACCGTCGAATGGACGGTGACCGACAGCGGCATCGGTATCGCGCCCGACAAGCTCGACCTGCTGTTCAGCGACTTCGCCCAGGCTGATGCCTCGATCAGCCGCCGCTTCGGCGGCACTGGCCTCGGCCTTGCCATCAGCAGGCGGATCATCGAGCAGATGGGCGGCACGATCGGCGTCATCTCGACGCCGGGAGAGGGCTCGACCTTCCGCTTCACGCTGGTCCTGCCCTGGAGCCAGGCGCAGGCGTCCGATCAGGCTGGCGGCCGCGACGAAGCCGACGAGCTCCAGGCCCGGATCTCCGGTCTCGACCGGCCGCTGAAGGTGCTGGTCGCGGAGGACGATGCGGTCAACCGCATGGTCGTGAGCAAGATGCTGGGGGCATTCGACATCGAGCTGCGTGTCGTCACCGACGGGACCGAAGCCGTCGCGGCAGCCTCCGAAGGCAATTACGACGTCGTGCTGATGGACGTGCGCATGCCCGACATGGACGGGCTCGCCGCCACCCGCGCGATCCGCGCGCAAGGCGAGCGCTTCGAAGCCATGCCGATCATCGCGCTGACCGCCAATGCCTTCCCCGAGGACATCAAGATCTGCCGCGAAGCCGGCATGTCGGACTTCCTGGCCAAGCCGCTGCGCAAGCCGGCACTGGTCGGAGCGCTCCTGCGGGCGCTGGACGGTCACGTCATGTCGGAGGACGCACCGCTCCAGCCGACGTTGATGCCGGTCGAGGTGGCCTGGACGGACGAGGAAAGGGAGATAACGGGCGCGTAGGCGCGCTAGACCGAGAAGCTCGTCCCGCAGCCGCAGGACGCGGTGGCGTTGGGATTGTTGACGCGGAACGAGGCGCCGATCAGGTCGTCGACGAAATCGACCTGCGACCCCGCCAGGAACGGCTGGGAGGCGGAATCGACCAGCACCACCGCATTGTCCTGCTCGATCACGAGATCGTCGTCGGTGCGGGCGCGGTCGATGTCGAACTTGTACTGGAAGCCGGAGCAGCCGCCGCCCTCGACCGAAATGCGCAGCATCGCGCCCGAGCCTTCGCCCTTGAGGATCTCCCCAATCCGGCGTGCGGCCCGGTCGCTGATGGTCACGGCAGTCGTCATTGTTGGTCTCCGATAGTCCCGGCGTCATACCCAATTCATTTGGTATCCCGCGCCCGACATAGTTAAGTGCCACCATACGCAGAATCAAATGGATAGGGACTAAATTCGCCGTGTCCGTCGGAATGGCAGCCCCCCGCGCGCCCTATGCCTGCGACCCCGATCGCAGCCGCGGCCGGCTGGTCGCCGAGCCTCCGAGCCGGACCCGCAGCCCGTTCCGGCGCGATTGCGATCGGGTGATCCATTCCACCGCGTTCCGCCGCCTCAAGTACAAGACCCAGGTGTTCGTGTTCCACGAGGGCGACCACTACCGCACCCGGCTGACCCATTCGCTGGAGGTGGCCCAGATCGCCCGCGCGCTGGCCCGCCAGCTCGGGCTCGACGAGGACCTCACCGAAACTCTGGCGCTCGCGCACGATCTCGGTCATCCGCCGTTCGGGCATGCCGGCGAGCGGGCCCTGGACGCCTGTCTGAAGGCGTTCGGGGGCTTCGACCACAATGCCCAGACGCTGCGCGTCGTGGCTTCGCTCGAGCACCGCTATCCCGAGTTCGACGGGCTCAACCTGACTTGGGAATCGCTGGAAGGCATCGTCAAGCATAACGGTCCGCTGACCGACCGCAGCGGCGCCCCGGTCGGGGGCTACCGCGAGCATGGCGTTCCCGTCGGGATCGCCGACTACGTCAAGACCTACGATCTCGAATTGTGGAGCTTCGCCTCGCTGGAGGCGCAGGTCGCCGCGATCGCCGACGACATCGCCTATGATGCCCACGACATCGATGACGGTCTGCGCGCCGGCCTGTTCCAGCTCGACGATCTCAAGGTGATGCCGCTGACGGCGGAGATCATCGCCGAGACTGCGGCGCATTATCCCGATCTTGAAGACGTCCGGCGCGGTGCTGAGCTGGTGCGCGAGCTGATCTCGCACCTGATCGGAGCGGTGTTTGCGGAGACAGGGAAGAACCTCGCGGCCGTGAAGCCGCAATCGGCCCAGGATGTCCGCCGGCAGAGCCGGGCGCTGGTCGCATTCCCCGCCGAAGTGGCCGAGGAAGAGGCCGCCATCAAACGCTTCCTGTACCAGCACATGTACCGCCACGCGCGGGTGATGCGGGTGATGAGCGAGGCCGAGCAGATCCTGTTCGATCTGTTCGCAAAATACCTGAAATCCCCCAGCGAGCTGCCGCCGGAATGGCTGCTGGGGGCTGAGGCCGACGACGAGGGCGACCGGGCCCGCCGGATCGGCAATTTCATTGCCGGAATGACCGACCGCTTCGCCCTGACCGAGCACCAGCGGCTCTTTGACTCGACCCCGGATTTGCGTTAGGCGGCGGCCATGCCCCAGACATCCTCATCGCTGCATCTGTTCGCCGACGTGCTCGCACGCGTGCACGGCGCCTGCCGCGCGCTTGCGGCGGATTCCAGCTGGCCCGAGGGCATCGATTTCTCCCGCGTCGTCGTCGAGCCGCCGCGCGATGCCTCCCATGGCGACATGGCGACCAACGCCGCCATGGTGCTTGCGAAAGAGGCAAAGGCAAAGCCGCGCGATCTCGCCGAGCAGATCGCCGAACGGCTGCGCACGGATGCGCTGATCGCCAAAGTCGATGTCGCCGGTCCCGGCTTCATCAATCTGACGCTGAAGCCGGCTGCCTGGGCCGAGGCGCTGCGCACCGTGCTGCGCGAGGGTGCCGAATACGGCCGCATCCGGGGCGGCTCCAAGGTCAATGTCGAATACGTCTCCGCCAATCCGACCGGGCCGATGCATGTCGGCCATTGCCGCGGCGCCGTGTTCGGCGACGCGCTGGCGAGCCTGCTCCAGTTCGCCGGCCACGATGTCACGCGCGAATATTACATCAATGACGCCGGCGCCCAGGTCGACGTGCTCGCGCGCTCAGCCTTCCTGAGGTATCGCGAAGCGCTCGGCGAGGACATTGGCGCGATCCCGGAAGGGCTCTATCCCGGCGACTACCTCAAGCCGGTCGGGCAGGCGCTGGCGACGGAGCATGGCGACAAGCTGCTCGCGATGAGCGAGGCCCAGTGGCTGCCGACCGTGCGCGCCAAGGCCATCGCGATGATGATGGACGAGATCAAGGACGATCTCGCCGCCCTCAACATCCGCCACGACGTGTTCTTCTCCGAGCGCTCCCTGATCGAGACCGGCAACAACAAGGTCGCCGAGACCATCGATTTCCTGAAGGCCAAGGGCGACATCTACGAGGGCCGCCTGCCGCCGCCGAAGGGCGCGCCGGTCGAGGATTGGGAAGACCGCGAGCAGCTGCTGTTCAGGGCGACCGCCTACGGCGACGACGTCGATCGTCCGCTGATCAAGTCGGACAATTCCTACACCTACTTCGCCTCCGACATCGCCTATCACAAGGACAAGTTCGACCGCGGCTTTGCCGAGATGATCGACGTCTGGGGCGCCGATCACGGCGGCTACATCAAGCGCATGCAGGCGGCGGTGAAGGCGACGACGTCGGCTAAGGGATCGCTGGACGTCAAGATCGTCCAGCTCGTGAAGCTCCTGCGCAGCGGCGAGCCGGTGAAGATGTCCAAGCGGAGCGGGGACTTCGTCACCTTGCGTGACGTGGTGGATGAAGTCGGCCAGGACGCCGTCCGCTTCATGATGCTGTACCGGAAGAACGACGCGGTGCTCGATTTCGACCTCGCCAAGGTCATGGAACAGTCGCGGGACAACCCGGTGTTCTACGTCCAGTACGGCCATGCCCGCGGTCACTCGATCTTCCGCAATGCCCGCGCCGAGGTGTTCCCGGAACTCCCAGAGGATGCCGGCGCGCGGATCGCATGGCTCGCTGAGTCGGCGGTGGAACGGTTGTCGGACCCCGTAGAGCTCGATCTTCTTAAGCGCCTCGCAATTTATCCGCGCATGCTGGAAGCTGCCGCCGCGGCCCATGAGCCGCACCGAATTGCCTTTTATCTCTATGATTTAGCCAGCGAATTTCATGCACTTTGGTCGAAAGGGCGCGATTTGCCCTATTTACGCTTCATTATCAATAATGATGCAGATCTTACAAAGGCGCGATTGGCAATGGTCCAGGGCGTCGTCTCGGTCCTGGCATCGGGCCTCGCCATCCTCGGCGTCCATGCCCCGGACGAGATGCGGTAGTTTGGGGCGAACTACTTAAGGGGAATTCGGGGGTAACCGGCAGAAGCCGGATCGCTTAGACTTGGTTGAAAGCCTTGTGGGTCGAAAGCCGTGCCTTGGTCGAGGGGCGCGCGGCTTTCCCGAAGGGACGCATCATCACGATGGCCGAACGATATCAGGACAGACCGTTTCCTTCCGATGACTATGGTCGCGGCGGCGACCAGCATGGGAAGGCGGATAGCGATCCCTTGGCCGAGCTCGCCCGTCTGATCGGGCAGACCGATCCGTTTGCAGCGCAGTCGCGTCCGCCGGCGGCGCCCGCCCAGAGCTATCAGGACCACGATTACCGCCAGCTCGATGATCAGCAGGACTACGCGGAGCAGGCACCGTCGCCGCCCTCATGGATGCGGCGTGCCAACGTGCAACCGCAGCCGACACCCGCGCCGGAGCCTGATTATCCGGTCACCGTAAGCCCGGTCCACCCGCTGCATCGCTACGCGGCCAAGCCTGCCGCGCCCGAGCCTGTCGTTCATCAGCCCCAGGCCTATCAGGACACCTATCAAGATCAAGCTCATCAGGAGCAGGCCTATCAGCAGCATGGTCAGGCCTACCAGGAGCAGTCCTATCAGGAGCCGTATGCGCAGCCCGATCCGTCGCGCTACGACGATGCGCTCTATGGTCGGCTGGAGACAGGCGAGCAGGACTATCAGCGCGAGCCGGCCTATCCCGACGACCCTTACGCCGACCAGAGCGACTATCCGGAGGACGAGGTCGAGGAGCCGAAGAAGCAGCGCGGCGGCATGATGACGGTCGCGGCGATCCTGGCGCTTGCCGTGCTCGGCACCGGTGCTGCATTCGCCTACAAGACCTATATCGGCTCGCCTCGTAGCGGCGAGCCGCCGATCATCAAGGCCGACAACACCCCGACCAAGATCGTGCCGGCGCCGACGGACTCCGCGGTCAAGGTACCGGACCGCATGGTCAGCGGTGACGGCACCGAAAAGATCGTGCCGCGCGAGGAGGCGCCCGTCGACGTCAACGCCAAGGCGGGCGGGCCGCGCGTGGTGTTCCCGCCGCTGAACCAGAATGCGAACCCGCCCTCGGTGGCGAGCGTGTCACCATCCACCGTGCCGCCGCCGAGCGCGGGTCCGAGCCCGAGCAACGGCACGCTGCCGAACAATTCGCCGCGCGCGATCAGGACCGTTGCGGTGAAGGGCGATCAGACCGATAGCGCCGTGCCGCAATCGGCCGCCGCCAAGCCGGCGCCCGCGGCGCCGAAGCCCGTTGCCGCGCCGGTTGCGCCCGCCGCGCCGCGCAATCCGCCGACCTCGGCCAATGCCAGCGCCAACCAGCCGATGTCGCTGGCGCCGCAATCGTCCCCGGCGGCCGAGCCGCCGCAGCGGATGGCTGCGACCAACCCGACGCAGATCGCGCCCACAAACAGCGGTGGCGGCTACATCGTGCAAGTCTCCTCGCAGCAGAGCGAGGATAGCGCCGCCGCATCCTACCGGGTGCTCCAGGGCAAGTACGGCAGCGTGCTCGGTTCCCGTTCGCCCGTCATCAAGCGTGTCGACCTCACCGACAAGGGCAAGGGAGTCGTCTACCGCGCCTTCGCCGGCCCCTATGGCTCGGCCGAGGAAGCGACGCAAGCCTGCAACAATCTGAAGTCCGCAGGCCTGTCTGCCTGCTTCGTCCAGAGGAATTAACGGTCGTTTCCTTGACCCCCTTGCGGGGCAGAGTTAATCGGCCGTTATGAGCACGCGGGCCTTCATTACCGGCGTATCCGGAACGGAACTGACCGCCGCCGAGCGGGAGTTTATCCGTGCCGAACGCCCATGGGGCTTCATCCTGTTCAAGCGTAATGTCGCAACACCAGCACGAGTTGCTGCGTTGGTTGCAGAATTGCGTTCGGTCGCGAAGGCCCCCGACGCGCCGGTCCTGATCGACCAGGAGGGGGGACGGGTGCAGCGGCTGGGGCCGCCACACTGGCCGGTCTATCCGCCGGGGGCCGTATTCGCGAATTTGTACGACACTGATTCGGCCCTCGGGCTCACCGCGGCGCGCCTCAGTGCCCGCCTGATCGCAGCCGATCTCGCCGATCTCGGCGTTACCGTGGATTGCCTGCCCTTGGCGGATGTGCCGGTGCCGGGCGCCGATGCGGTCATCGGCAACCGGGCCTACGGCACCGAGCCCGGCAAGGTCGCGGCGATTGCCCGCGCCGTCACCGAGGGCCTGGAGCAGGGCGGCGTGCTGCCGGTGCTCAAGCATATTCCCGGGCATGGCCGCGCCACCGCCGACACCCATTTCAAGCTGCCGACCGTCGACACGCCCCGGGACGAGCTGGAGCGGACCGATTTCGCCGCATTCAAACCGCTGGCTGATCTGCCGATGGCGATGACTGCACATGTTGTGTTTAGCGCCTTCGACCCCGCCCATCCGGCGACGACATCTGCGACAATGATTGCTGACGTGATTCGCGGCGCAATCGGGTTCCAGGGTTTGTTAATGAGTGATGACGTGTCGATGAACGCGCTGTCGGGAAATATCGCCGAGCGGACTCGCGCGATCTTCGCGGCCGGCTGCGACGTGGCCCTGCATTGCAACGGCAACATCGAGGAGATGCGCGACGTCGCCGGCGAGACACCTGAACTGGCCGGTGGGGCGCTGGAGCGGGCGAACGCCGCGCTCGCCGCACGCAAGCCGCCGCAGCCGTTCGACCGCGTGGCCGCACGCGCCGAACTGGATGCATTGATCGCACGGGCAAACACGGCATCGGCATGACTGCAGAAATCCTATCGTTCGAAACCGGGCGGCCCGCAGAGCTCGCCGAGGGTGAGCCGGCGTTGGTGGTGGACGTCGAGGGCTATGAGGGCCCGCTCGATTTGTTGCTTGCGCTGGCGCGGCAGCAGAAGGTCGATCTCGCCAAGATTTCGATTCTCGCGCTCGCCGACCAGTACCTCCATTTCATCGAAGCCGCGCGAAAGATCCGGCTGGAGCTCGCCGCGGACTATCTGGTGATGGCCGCATGGCTTGCCTTCCTGAAGTCGCGCCTGCTGCTGCCGGAGCCGCCGAGCGCGGAAGGCCCGAGCGCCGAGCAGATGGCGACGGCGCTCGCCAACCGGCTGCGCCGCCTGGAAGCCATTCGCGAAGCCGCCAACCGGCTGATGAACAGGCCGCAATTGCAGCGCGACATCTTCGCGCGTGGCGAGCCCGAGCACATCGCCGAGATCAAGCACCCGAAATACACGGCCACGCTCTATGATTTGCTCACCGCCTATGCCGCGCAACGCCAGTCGCGCGTGCTGGCGAGCGTGCATCTGGCCAAGCGCACGGTGTGGTCGCTCGCCGAAGCGCGCGCCACGCTGGAGCGGCTGGTCGGCAGCATCACCGAGCAGGACGATTGGGGTGTTCTCGACGACTTCCTGATCCGGCATGTCGCCGACCCGACGCAGCGCGCGACGGTGTTCGCCTCGAGCTTTGCCGCCGCGCTCGAACTGGTGCGCGAAGGTCAGCTCGAGCTGAATCAGAAGGAAGCGTTTGCGCCGATCTATTTCCGGAAGGGGCGCCCAAAACCGGTCCCGGACGCAGCTCCTGCGCCTGATGCGCCGGTCGCTTAAGTGCAAGAAGGAGAATCTGCCATGGCAAGCCTGGCTGAAGTGCGGGTAGAAGAGGCCGAGCCGATGGAGAACGAATCCCAGGCGCGTCCCGAGGAGTTGCGGCTGCTGGAGGCGCTGCTGTTCGCCTCGAATGAACCGCTGGACACCGCGACGCTGGCCAAGCGCATGCCCGAGGGCGTCGACGTCAAGGCTGCGCTCGAGCAGTTGCAGGCCGATTATGCCTCGCGCGGCGTCAATCTCGTTCGCGTCGCCAACAAATGGACGTTCCGCACCGCGGGCGATCTGGCCTGGCTGATGACGCGGGAGAGCACCGAGACCCGCCGCCTGTCGCGGGCCGCAATCGAGGTGCTCGCGATCATCGCCTATCACCAGCCGGTGACGCGGGCCGAGATCGAGGAGATCCGCGGCGTCGTCACGTCGAAGGGCACGCTCGACGTGCTGCTGGAGACCGGCTGGATCAAGCCGCGCGGCCGGCGCAAGACGCCGGGCCGGCCCTTGACCTTCGGAACGACCGAGGAGTTCCTGTCGCAGTTCACCCTGGAACAGCTCGGCGACCTGCCGGGCCTGGAAGAGCTGAAGGGGACGGGACTGTTGGATTCGCGTCTGCCCACCGGGTTCAGCGTGCCGACGCCGTCGGATGATCCGGCCCTGCGGGAGGACGAGGATCCGCTGGAACCGGGCGATGACCTCGATCTCGCCCTTGCGCCTGCGGTCGAGCCTGAGAGCCCGCCAGAAGGCGGCAATGAGGGTGGCAGCGAAGGCGGCGCCGAGGACTGACGTACCGGCGAAATACGGGCCCCTGCGACCAGTTAACACTAGCAGGATTGCGTAGCGCCGACAGCGAATTGGCGCTGCCTTGGTCCTTGTTTTTGAGGTCTGCCAAGCCTAGGTTTCGGTGAGATCGGCCGGGTCCCCGGCCATGCGCGTTTGGAGGGTTGCAGGATGGGTTCACTCAGCATTTGGCACTGGATCTTGGTGATCGCAGTGGTCCTGCTGCTGTTCGGCCGCGGCAAGATTTCGGATCTGATGGGCGACGTGGCTCAGGGCATCAAGGCGTTCAAGAAGGGCATGCAGGACGACGACAAGGCTGCCGAGAAGCCCGAGCCGGCGAAGTCGATCGAGCACAATGCTGCGCCGACCGCGACACGGTCCGACGTCGGCAGCAAGGCCGTCTGAGCCGGAAGAAGCACGCGAGACGCGGGTAGCGGCCCGATCCTGCGCGCAAGGGATTGGGCCGGCTCCGGCTTCGCGTGAACGGAAGACCTCATGTTCGACATCGGGTGGAGTGAACTGGTCCTCATCGGGGTCGTGGCCCTGATCGCCATCGGCCCGAAAGAGCTGCCGGGCGTGCTGCGCATGGTCGGGCAGTGGATGGGCAAGGCGCGCAAGATGGCGGCCGAATTCCAGGGCCAGTTCCAGGAGGCGATGCGTGAGGCCGAGATGGCCGACCTCAAGAAAAGCTTCGACGAGGTCAAGGAAGCCGCCACGGGTTTCAATCCGATGAGCTCGCTCCAGAAGGACGTGAGCGACGCGCTTCGCATCGATGCGCTGGACAAGCCGGCCGAGACGCCGGCCGCTACTGCCGTCGATCCGCCCGTCACGCCCACGACACCGGAGACCCCGACGCCGTCGACCTTCATGGAAGCCGAAGCGCATGCGGCCGCGAACGAGCCGCTCGCGATTACCCGTGAGGTCGAACAGGCAAAGGTTGCGCAGGACACCGCGCCATCCGAAGCGATCAAGGACGCCAAAGCGTCATGACCGACGCCGATATCGAGGCCAGCAAAGCCCCGCTGATGGACCATTTGATCGAGCTGCGCTCGCGGCTGATCAAGGCGCTGCTCGGCTTTGGCCTGGCCTTCATCTTCTGCTTCTTCTTCGCCAAGCAGATCTACAACGTGCTTGTCTGGCCGTTCGTGTGGATTGCGGGGCCGGAGAACTCGAAATTCATCTACACGGCGCTGCTCGAATATTTCATCACCCAGCTCAAGCTCGCGCTGTTCGGCGCCGGCTTCATCTCGTTCCCGATCGTGGCGACGCAGATCTACAAGTTCGTCGCGCCCGGGCTCTACAAGCACGAGAAGCAGGCGTTCCTGCCGTATCTGGTCGCGACGCCGTTCTTCTTCGTCCTGGGCGCGGCGCTGGTCTATTTCGTCGTGCTGCCGATGCTGGTGCGCTTCTCGCTCGGCATGCAGCAGACCGGCGGCGACGAGACCGCGCAGATCCAGCTGCTGCCCAAGGTCGGCGAATATCTGTCGCTGATGATGTCGCTGATCTTCGCCTTCGGCATCGCCTTCCAGCTGCCGGTGATCCTGACGCTGCTCGGGCGGATCGGCATCGTCAGCTCGACGATGTTGCGCGAGAAGCGCCGCTACTTCATCGTCATGGCCTTCGTGATCGCAGCCGTGCTGACGCCGCCCGACGTGCTCAGCCAGTGCTCCCTCGCGTTTCCGCTGATGGCGCTCTACGAGGGCTCGATCCTCGCGGTGGCGATGGTGGAGAGGAAAGCGGCCGCCGCACAGGCTGCCACCGGCACTGACGTGTCGACGCCGGCCAATCCGGCGGAGTAGGGCGACCAAGCCCACCGGTGTCATTCCCCGCCTTGTGCGCAATTGCGCACTGGAGCGGGGAATCCAGTACGCCGCGGCCCCTCGGGGAAACACTGACGTCTCTGGAATACTGGATCGCCCGCTTTCACGGGCGATGACAGAATGCTAGGGGAAAGCGCGCCAATGTAAGTTGTCGGCATAAACGTTGACTATTTACGCGCTGATCCAGGACCACAGCCATGCACGACATCAAAGCGATCCGCGACAATCCGCAAGCCTTCGACGCCGGCCTCGCACGGCGCGGTTTGAAGCCGATGTCGGTCTCGCTGCTCGCGATCGACGAGAAGCGGCGTGCGGCGATCCTCGCCTCCGAGCAGGCGCAGGCGCGGCGCAATGCAGCTTCGAAGGAAATCGGCGATGCCAAGAAGGCCAAGGACGAGCCGCGTGCGTCGAAGCTGATGGCCGAGGTCGCCGAGCTCAAGACCACGATGCCCGAACTCGAAGCGGCGGCAAAAGCCGCTGACGATGAGCTGACCAAAGAGCTGGCCGCGATCCCGAACATTCCGTTCGAGGACGTGCCCGACGGTCTCGACGAGCACGGCAACGTGCAGCATCACGTGTTCGGCAACAAGCGCAACTATGGCTTTGCGCCGAAGCTGCATGACGATCTCGGCACCGCGCTCGGCTACATGGATTTCGAAGCGGCGGCAAAACTCTCCGGCGCGCGTTTCGTCGTGCTGAAGAAGGGGCTGGCGCGGCTCGAGCGTGCCATCGGCCAGTTCATGCTCGATCTGCACACCACCGAGCACGGCTACACCGAGATCAATCCGCCGCTCCTGGTGCGCAACGAGGTGATGTTCGGCACCGGGCAATTGCCGAAATTCGAGGACGATCAGTTCTGGGCGATCAAGGGCGAGCTGCTCGCCTCGCCGGACCATGAGCGGCTGAAGACCGAGCGCCTCGGTCTGATCCCCACCGCCGAAGTGTCGCTCACCAATCTCGCCCGCGAATCCATCCTCGATGAGAAGCAATTGCCGATGCGGCTGACCGCGCTGACGCCATGCTTCCGCGCCGAGGCGGGTGCGGCGGGGCGCGACACTCGCGGCATGATCCGCCAGCACCAGTTCACCAAGGTCGAACTGGTCTCGATCACGACGCCGGAAGTGAGCAAGGACGAGCTGGAGCGGATGCTGTCCTGCGCCGAGCAGGTGCTGCAGAAGCTCGACCTGCATTACCGTGTGATGACGCTCTGCGCAGGAGATATGGGCTTCTCGGCGCAAAAAACCTATGACATCGAGGTCTGGATGCCCGGGCAGGGCGAGGGCGGGGCGTTCCGCGAGATCTCGAGCTGCTCGGTCTGCGGCGACTTCCAGGCACGGCGCATGGATGCGCGCTCGCGCGGGCCCGACGGCAAGCCGCGCTTCGTGCACACGCTGAACGGCTCCGGCACCGCAGTCGGCCGCGCGCTGATCGCCGTGATGGAAACCTATCAGCAGGAGGACGGCTCGATCGCGGTCCCGGACGTGCTCCAGCCCTATATGGGCGGGCTGAAGGTGATCGCGCGCGACTAAAGGGTTTTCCCGCGAAGTGGGCAGCGGTTCGCGTCCGAAAACGCGGCATGACGAGAATCGCGTTGCGAAGATCGGGCGGCCGGCTATCCTGCCGGCCCGTCCACGCGAACCCTCCGTTCATGGCCTTGCACCGCGACATCTTCTGGGTCGGAAGACAATGGGCGGTGACGGGGGCCGGGATCCAGGCCATCGACCAGCGCCTCCGAGGCGTTCTCGACATCGGGATCGCGCGGCTCTGGGACGATGATCTCGTGCAGAGCCGGCGGGCCAAGCCCGGGGTCAATGCTGCGGATTTCGACAAGGCGCTGAGCGTGGCACGCGAACGCTTTCCGCAGGAGCCGACGTCCGATCCGTTCGTCGCGCAGCTGAAGGCGCTCGGCGTCATCGAGGCTTCCGTCGTGAACCCGGTCGTGCCGGCGATGCAACTGCGTGCAGAAGGCCGGCTTGCGCGCTTCCTGCCGCAATGGCGCGTTCGCCGCTAGCGGGACCAGCCAGGGAACCAGCCGCCGGACCGCAATCGTCCGGTTTGCCTGATCGGCGCTGGCCGGATAAGACGGCTCAGACCCGCTTTCAGGAATCGAACCTTCCGCATGCGCATTCTCTGCACCAATGACGACGGCATCCACGCTCCCGGCCTCAAGGTCGTGGAGGAGATTGCGCGCGCTTTGACCGATGATGTCTGGGTGGTGGCGCCCGAGCTCGACCAGTCCGGCGTGTCGCACTCGCTGTCGCTGAACGATCCCTTGCGTCTGCGCGAGGTCGGCCCACGGCACTTCGCCGTGCGCGGCACGCCGACCGACTGCGTCATCATGGGAGCGCGCCATATCCTGGGAGCCAAGCTGCCCGATCTCGTGCTGTCCGGCGTCAATAAGGGCCGCAACGTCGCCGAGGACGTGGTCTATTCCGGCACCATTGCCGGCGCATTGGAAGGCACCATCCTGGGGTTGCCGTCATTCGCATTGTCGCAGGAGTTCAGCGTCGAGACCCGCGAACGGCCGCCGTGGGACACGGCCCGCAAATTCGGGCCCGATATCCTGCGCAAGGTGATCGCCGCCGGCGTTCCGAAGGACACCGTCATCAACATCAACTTCCCATCCTGCGCGCCGGAGGATGTGCTTGGCATCCGCGTCACGCGGCAAGGCAAGCGCAATCTCGGCTTCCTCAGGATCGACGAGCGCCGGGACGGCCGCGGTAATCCTTATTTCTGGATCGGCTTCGAGCGGACCGCGATGCTCGACACGCCCGCCGACGGCACCGATCTCGCGGCGCTGCGCGAGCGCTACGTCTCGGTCACCCCGCTCAGGCTCGACCGCACCGACGAGGCGTTTTCGGAGCAGCTTGGCCTCACCCTGAAATAAAGGTTAGCCGCCGCGAAGCGCAGCCTCAATGGTCTTGCCGAGCGCGTCGAGCTGAAACGGCTTCTGGAGCGCCGGCCGGTCGCGATATTGCTCGGGCAGGCCGGAGGAGCCGTAGCCGGTGGCGAAGATGAACGGGCAGCCCTTGGCCATGATGACATCGGCGACCGGCGAGATGACCTTGCCGTTGACGTTGACGTCGAGAATGGCGAGATCGAACTCGGTGGATTGCGCAAGCCGCATGGCCTCATTGATGTCGCCCGCTTCGGCGGCAACCTTGTAGCCAAGCTCCTCCAGCATGTCTGCGACCATCATTCTGATCATGACCTCGTCCTCGACGAGGAAAACAGAGCGGCCCGAAAGCCCTGTCGCAGTCATGGTTGAGTCCTTGCCCATTCTCGTAAACGTTCGCAGATAACGATAGGCGACGCAATGCGCGTTTCGGCGAACGCAAACCTCGCAAATGGCTTAGCGCTTTGAAGGCCTTGTTGTGGTCAAATGCTGTGCCGAAAGGATATCATGAGTTCCTGAGCCGGAACAAGATTCTCGTCTCGGGTTCTTGCGGTGCAGTACGGCGATCCGTCAGACGAGACGAGCGATAGCAGCAATGACGTCCCACCAGCACCCGCCGGAAAAGATGATGTTTCAGCTCACGCTGAGGCGTCGGGGCATCAGCGATCAGGCCGTGCTGCGGACCATGGAAGAGGTGCCGCGCGAGCTTTTCGTCGACGAGGCCGATCGCGAGGGCGCCTATCGTGACAGCGCGCTGCCGATCGCCTGCGGGCAGACCATCAGCCAGCCCTTCGTCGTCGCCTACATGACCGAGCAGCTCCAGCTCCAGAAGCAGCACCGGGTGCTCGAAATCGGCACCGGCTCCGGCTACCAGGCCGCCGTGCTGTCGCGGCTCGCCGGCCAGGTGCTGACCGTCGAGCGCTACCGCAAGCTCGCCGACACGGCACGCGCCCGGCTTGAGAAGCTCGATTGTCACAATGTCGAGGTGATGCTCGGTGACGGTCTCAATCTGCCTCCCAACATCGGCCCGTTCGATCGCATCATCGTCACCGCGGCGATGGAGCAGATACCGGAGAACCTGGTCGAGCGGCTTGAGGTCGGGGGCATCCTGATTGCCCCGGTCGGCCCGCATCAGGGCGTGCAGACGCTGACCCGGCTGGCCCGCAGCGAAACCGGAATCGAGCGCAAGGAACTCGTCGAGGTCCGCTTCGTGCCGGCACTGCCCGGGGTGGCGCGGGAGCTGTAGAATCCCGGATCGGCAGTGCCGCCAACATCTTATTGTGAGGGTTAAGCCGTTATTTACTCGCCGCGTGTTTACTTAAAACACCAGTTCTGTTGCGTACGAGTGAGTAACCATGTCCGCTGTCGCCGAGTTGCTTTACTCGCGCCGCGTGCCGCAGGTCGCGGTGCTGGCGCTGATCTCCTTCAGCTTTGCAGGGTGCAGCGCCGACATGTCGTCGCGGCTGTCCCAGACCAACTTCTCCAATCCTTTCGCCTCCGAGCAGACCGGTTCGGTGCAGCAGCCGCCGCCGCCGCCGCAGCGTGAGTTGCCGCAATATGCGCGGCCGCAGACGCAGCCCGGTTATTACCAGTCGCAGGCTTTGCCTCCGCCCGCGGTATCTGCCCCGCAGTCCTATCCCGTTGCCTCCGGGGGCGGGGTGTCCGGCGGCGGACGCGGCGTCAGCTCATATGCGCCTCCGGCGCAACCGCATCTGGAGACCACGGCCACTGTCCCGCCGCGGTCGGTCGCGGCCGCCCAGCCGGCCGGCGGAACCAAGATCATCGTCGGGACCAGCGACACGCTCGACGTGCTCGCCAAGCGCTATCGCGTCACGCCGCAGGCGATCCTTGCCGCCAACGGCTACAAGGGTCCGCGGGCGCTCTCGCCCGGCCAGCAGTTGATCATTCCGTCTCCTGCGACCGCAGCTGCACCGGCGCCCGCGATGGCTCCGGTCGCGGCAGCGCCTGCGGCGAAGCCGGTTGCTGCCGTCGCGGCACCGCCGAGCACGCACTTCGTCAACCGTGGCGACACGCTCGCCAGCATCGCGCGCAAGAACCGCATCTCGGCGGCAGAGCTCGCCCGTGCCAACGGCATCGATCCGTCGGCAAAGCTGAAGCTCGGCACCAAGCTGACCGTGCCCGGCGCCAAGACCGCCGCCGTCGCGGCGCCGGTTGCTGCGGCTCCGGTCGCGGCTGCACCGGTGGCCGGAACGCTCCAGCCTGTTGCGGCAGCTCCGGCACCCGCGACCAAGATGGCCACTGCCGCCGCGCCCGTGCAGAGCGCGCGGCTCGCCCAGGCCACGAGCAATGTGGAAGAGAAGGCTGCCGAGACGCCGGCGAAGGCTGCGGAGGCCACCGGCGCGCTGCCGACCTTCCGCTGGCCCGTCCGCGGCAAGGTGGTCACGAGCTACGGTGCCAAGACCAATGGCAAGTCCAATGACGGCATCAATCTGGCGGTGCCCGAGGGGACGCCGGTCAAGGCGGCCGAAGATGGCGTCGTCGCCTATTCCGGCAACGAGCTGAAGGGTTACGGCAATCTGGTTCTGGTTCGGCACTCCAACGGCTACGTCACCGCATATGCCCATGCGAGTGAGCTGTTGGTGAAGCGCGGCGATACCATCAAGCGCGGCCAGGTCATTGCCAAGTCGGGTCAATCCGGGGAAGTGGCGTCGCCGCAGCTCCACTTCGAGATCCGCAAGGGATCGAGCCCGGTTGACCCGCTTCAATTCCTCAACGGCGCGTGAGACTTACGTAGCCTCCGCACGAACGGTGTCGTCGCCCGGCTCGACCGGGTGACCCAGTACGCCGCGGCCTCTCGATTGACAACAACCGTCTCTGGAATACTGCATCGCCCGCTCCAGTGCGCAAGTGCGCACAAGGCGGGCGATGACAGTTGAATTCGGGGTAACAGCTCGCGCTACTACGCCGTCAGCTTCACACCCAGCCGTCCCGCCAGCTCCTGCACGAACTGCCAGGCGACGCGGCCCGAGCGCGAGCCGCGCGTCGTCGACCATTCCAGCGCCTCGCGCTCGAGCGTCTCGTCGTCGACCCTGATCCCGAAATGGCTGCAATAGCCGCGCACCATGGCGAGATATTCGTCCTGGCTGCAGCGGTGGAAGCCGAGCCAGAGGCCGAAGCGATCCGACAGCGAGACCTTCTCCTCCACCGCTTCGCCCGGATTGATCGCGGTCGAGCGCTCGTTCTCGATCATCTCGCGCGCCAGCAGATGGCGCCGGTTGGAGGTGGCGTAGAGGATGACGTTCTCGGGCCGGCCCTCGATGCCGCCTTCGAGGACCGCCTTGAGCGACTTGTAGGAGGCATCATTGCCGTCGAAGGAGAGGTCGTCGCAGAACACGATGAAACGGAAGGAGGAGGCCCGCAGCTGCTCCATCAGGGCCGGCAGGCTCTCGATGTCCTCACGGTGGATCTCGATCAGCTTGAGCTTGTCGGCCGGTTTGCGCTCCGCGTTGATGCTGGCATGCGCCGCCTTCACCAGCGACGACTTGCCCATGCCGCGTGCGCCCCAGAGCAGGGCGTTGTTGGCGGGCAGGCCGTTGGCGAAACGCTCGGTGTTCTCCATCAGGATGTCGCGCATCCGGTCGACGCCCTTGAGCAGGAACAGCTCGACGCGGCTCACGCGCGGCACCGCCGAGAGGCGTCCGTCGGGATGCCAGACATAGGCGTCCGCCCGCTTGAACGACTCGGCCTCGACCGCCGGCTTGCCCTGCGCGGAGAGGTGCGCCGCAATGGTCTCCAGGGCGCGGACGATGCGCTCCTGCGGGAGGTCCGGGCCTGCCTTGGTGACCGCCGCCGTGGGGCGTTTTGCCGCGAGGCGGGTGGGCTTGTTGGCAGGGGTGCGGGGGCCTTTGCCGGCCGGGCTTTTGCTATGGTTTTTGGGCATGTCCGAAGTTCCTGAGAACGCAGCCTTATCGGGCCTGACGGGCCGCCGCAAGGTGGCCCAAAAGGGCAGTCTGGCAGCGTTGCAATTGGGGCAATGGCCGCTATAGTCCGCGCGAATTTGACCGAACCGGTCGCCTTTGAGGGCCTGACCGGCTTTCCCCCGTTCTCGCGAGGATCGTCCGAATGCTGATTACCCCTGCGTATGCCCAGGCCGCGGCCGCTGGCGACACCAACAGCATGTTGATGTCGCTGCTGCCGTTCGCCCTGATCTTCGTGATCATGTACTTCCTGATTCTGCGCCCGCAGCAGAAGAAGGTCCGCGACCACGCCGAGCTCGTGAAGAATATCCGCCGCGGCGACACCATCGTGACCTCGGGAGGTCTCGTCGGCAAGGTCACCAAGGTGGTCGACGACGACCAGATCGAGTTCGAGATTTCCGACGGCGTGCGCGTGCGGCAGATGCGCCAGATGATCTCGGGCGTGCGCGCCAAGGGCGAGCCGGCCAAGGAAAGCGCAAAAGAGAGCGCCAAGGACGACACCGCGGCGAAGTGAGAGCTTCACCGCGAGTCTCAAGTCTCCTGATCTGACAGGTCCAGTCGATGTTGTATTTCACGCGGTGGAAGGCGCTGGGGATTATCCTGACGGCGCTGATCGTGTGCCTCTGCGCGGTCCCCAACTTCTTCCCCGAGGCGCAAGTCAAGAGCTGGCCCGCCTGGGCGCAGCGCCGCATCGTGCTCGGCCTCGACCTCCAGGGCGGCTCCTATCTGCTGCTCGAGGTCGACGCTGCCTATGTGAAGAAGGAGCGGCTCGACCAGGTCCGCGACGACGTTCGCCGGACCCTGCGCGACGCCAAGATCGGATTCACCGGCGGCGTCACCGTGCGCAACGATGCCGTCGAGGTTCGCATCACCAAGGAGACCGATGCGCAGCCGGCGCTTGCCAAGTTGCGCGAGCTGTCCCAGCCGCTGGGCGGCCTGATGGGATCCAGCGGTCAGCGCGACCTCGAGGTGACTGATGCCGGCGGCGGGGTGATCCGCCTGAGCGTCCCGCAGGCTGCGGTGCTCGATCGCCTGCGCAAGACCATCGAGCAGTCGATCCAGATCGTCGAACGCCGCGTCAACGAGCTCGGCACCGTCGAGCCCGTCATCCAGCGCCAGGGCAACGACCGCATCCTGGTGCAGGTCCCCGGTCTTCAGGACCCGACCCGCCTGAAGGAACTGCTGGGCAGGACCGCGAAGATGGAATTCCGCATGGTCGACACCTCCGTGCCGCCGGATCAGGCGCAAGCGGGCAGGGTGCCGCCGGAATCCGAACTGCTGATGAGCGCCTCGCCTCCGCCGACGCCCTATGTGGTCAAGAAGCAGGTGCTGGTCGCCGGCGGCGACCTGACCGATGCGCAGGCGACCTTCGACCAGCGCACGGGCGAGCCGGTCGTCAGCTTCAAGTTCAACACCTCGGGCGCGCGCAAATTCTCGCAGGCCACGCAGGAGAACGTGGGACTGCCGTTCGCGATCGTGCTGGACAACAAGGTGATCTCGGCGCCCGTCATCCGTGAGCCCATCACCGGCGGCCAGGGCCAGATCTCCGGCAATTTCACGGTGCAATCGGCCAACGATCTCGCGATTCTCCTGCGCGCCGGCGCATTGCCGGCACCGCTCACGGTGGTCGAGGAGCGCACCGTGGGTCCAGGACTCGGCCAGGACTCGATCGAGAAGGGCCAGCTCGCGGCCTATGTCGGCTCGATCCTCGTCATCATCTTCATGCTGCTGACCTACCGGCTGTTCGGCGTGTTCGCCAACATCGCGGTGGCCATCAACGTCGCCATGATCTTCGGCTTATTGTCGCTGCTCAACGCCACGCTGACGCTGCCCGGCATCGCCGGCATCGTGCTCACCGTCGGCATCGCGGTCGACTCCAACGTGCTGATCTACGAACGCATCCGCGAGGAATTGCGCGGCGGCCGCAATGCGATCTCGGCGATCGACGCCGGATTCAAGCGGGCGCTCGCCACCATCCTCGATTCCAACATCACCACCTTCATTGCTGCAGCGGTGCTGTTCTACATCGGCACCGGTCCGGTGCGCGGCTTTGCCGTGACGCTCGGCATCGGCATCATCACCACGGTGTTCACCGCCTTCACCCTGACCCGGCTGATCGTCGCCTGGTGGGTGCGGTGGAAGCGGCCGCAGAGCGTGCCGATCTAGGAGCCTGATCGTGACTCACACCGTTCTCATCGGGCTCGGCGTCCTCATTGCCATCCTCACCGTGGTCTCGGCCCTCGGCCTGCTGCCGTCGCTGCGCATCGTCCCCGACGATACGCATTTCGACTTCACGCGCTTCCGTCGCATCAGCTTTCCGATCTCGGCGGCGCTGTCGATCGTCGCGATCGTGCTGTTCTTCACCCATGGCCTGAACCTCGGTATCGACTTCAAGGGCGGCACGCTGCTGGAGGTGAAGGCGAAGTCCGGCACCGCCGACATCGCGGCAATGCGTACCTCGCTCGACGGCCTGGGCCTCGGCGAGGTCCAGCTGCAGCAGTTCGGCGGTCCGGAGAACGTCCTGATCCGCGTTGCGGAGCAGCCGGGTGGCGACGCGGCCCAGCAGGCAGCCCTGCAGAAGCTTCGTGGCGCGCTTGGCGACAGTGTCGACATTCAGCGCACCGAGGTGCTGGGTCCGCGCGTCGCGGGCGAGCTCCTGGCCTACGGCATGCTCGGCCTGATGCTCGCGATCGTTGGGATCCTGATTTATCTCTGGTTCCGGTTCGAATGGCAGTTCGCGCTGGGCGCCATGATCGCCAACGTGCACGACATCGTGCTGACGATCGGCTTCATGTCGATCAGCCAGGTCGATTTCGACCTGACCAGCATCGCGGCGTTGCTGACCATTCTCGGCTATTCGCTCAACGATACCGTCGTCATCTACGACCGCATCCGGGAAATGCTGCGTCGCTACAAGAAGATGCCGATGCCCCAGCTGCTCAATGAATCCATCAACTCGACGCTGTCGCGCTCGATCATCACCCACGTCACGGTGACGCTCGCGCTGCTCGCGCTGCTCTTGTTCGGCGGCCATGCCATCCACAGCTTCACCGCGGTGATGATGTTCGGCGTGGTGCTGGTCGGCACCTACACCTCGATCTTCATTGCAGCACCGATCCTGATCTATCTCGGCGTCGGCGAGCACCGCGAAGACGCGCCCGATACGGCGACGCCGGCGAAGAAAAGCAAGGCATGATCCGAACCTCATGCCCTTGCAGGCGTTTGCGAGGGCAGTAAGCCCATTCGGACGAAGCTCATGGCCGGCGATCCCAACGCTCCGCATTTTCCGCGCTCGGCGCCGATCGATGCCTATGGCAAGGGCGGCTTCGCCTTTGCCAGCATGTCGCATCGGGGCTCGCTGCTCTGTCTGCCCGACGCGATCTGGGCTTGGGACGTGACCGACCCCGCGAAGATCGACCGCTACTCGCTGGATCGGGTGTTCACGGCGGCCAACAGCATCGACACGCTCCTGGTCGGCACTGGAACGGGGCTGTGGCTGCCGCCGCCGGAGCTGCGTCAGGCGCTCAAGGCGGTGAGGGTTGTACTGGACACGATGCAGACCGGCCCGGCCGTGCGCACCTACAACATCATGATCGGCGAACGGCGGCGGGTTGCCGCCGCGCTGATCGCCGTGCCATGAGCAACCCGGCGCCGCCTCCCGACTCCTTTGCTTTTTGCGCCGATCTCGTGCGCAGTCATGACTTTCCGCGCTACGCCGCGACCCTGTTTGCACCGGCCGCCGAGCGCCGCGCGTTACTGGCGATCTATGCCTTCAACGTCGAGATCGTTCGTGTCCGCGACCAGGTGAGCCAGCCCTTGCCCGGCGAGATCCGCCTGCAATGGTGGACCGACATGCTGTCGGGCCACGTCCATGGCAGCGCCGAGGGCAATCCGGTGGCGGCCGAGCTGCTTCGCGCGATTCGCGATTTCGACCTGCCGGTCGAGTCGCTGTCGCTGCTTGCCGAGGAGCATCAGTTCGATCTCTACAACGACCCGATGCCGACGATGGCCGCACTGGAAGGTTACCTCGCGGCGACCTCATCGGCGCTGTTCGCCCTGGCAGCGCAGGTGTTGGGACCGCCTTCGGAGGCGGCCGAGCATGTCGCCCGCCATGCCGGGCTGGCGCAGGGTATCGTGCAGGTCATAGCCAATCTGCCGCGCGATGCCGCGCACCGGCAATTGTTCGTGCCGCAGCAGGTGCTGGAGCAGCACGATTGCAGCATGGAGGACGTCTTCGCCGGCAAGGAAACACCCAATCTCCATGCGGTGCTTGAGCAACTGGCGGGTGAAGCCCGGCAGCATATGACCGCGGCTTCATCGCTGCTGGCGCAGCTGGCGCCGCCGTTGCGGCCGGCGTTTCTGCCGCTGCGCCAGGCGCAGGCCGATCTCGAGCGCCTGTCGCGCCCGGGACGCAATCCGTTTAGGTTGCAGCCGACCTCGCGGTTGCGCACGCTCTGGACGCTGTGGCGCGCCTCGCGATCGCGTGAATTTACCAAATAGACGCCGGCTTATCGCCTGGCCCGCCCAAATGCTCTATGCTGTCCTATGGCTGACATGTCCCAAAGCTCGTTCGATCTCAGCGGCCTTCCGGTCGCCCCTGAAGACATTCGCGCCGCCGCCACGACCATCCAAGGCGCCGTTGTCGAGACGCCCTGTAGCCACAGCCGGACGCTGAGCAGCATCTGCGGCTGCGACATCTGGCTCAAATTCGAGAACCTGCAGTTCACCTCCTCGTTCAAGGAGCGCGGCGCGCTCAACCGGCTTACCGCGCTGACGGCGGAGGAGCGCGCGCGGGGCGTGATCGCGATGTCCGCGGGCAACCACGCGCAAGGCGTTGCCTACCATGCCAAGCGGCTCGGCATTCCCGCCACCATCGTGATGCCGATCGGCACGCCCATGGTGAAGATCGAGAACACCCGGCATCACGGCGCCGAGGTGGTGGTCACGGGCGCGACGCTGGAGGAGGCGGCCGCCTTTGCGCGCAGCCACGGTGAAGCGCACGGCATGGTCTTCGTCCATCCTTACGACGATCCGCTCGTCATCGCCGGGCAGGGCACGATCGGGCTGGAAATGCTGAAGGCGGTCCCGAAGCTCGACACGCTGGTCGTCCCGATCGGCGGCGGCGGTTTGATCAGCGGGATTGCCATTGCCGCGAAGTCGATCAAGCCGTCGCTCAGGATACTGGGCGTCGAGGCCTGGCTCTATCCCTCGATGTACAACGCCATTCACGACGGCAATCTGCCGGCGCGCGGCGATACGCTCGCCGAGGGCATCGCGGTGAAATCACCGGGCAAGATCACCACCGAAATCGTTCGGCGCCTCGTCGACGATATTGCGCTCGTCAACGAAGCCGAGCTCGAGCGTGCAGTCGCGACCCTGATCTCGATCGAGAAGACCGTCGTCGAGGGCGCCGGCGCC
This sequence comes from Bradyrhizobium sp. NBAIM03, assembly GCF_020194055.1. Classification (NCBI taxonomy): domain Bacteria; kingdom Pseudomonadati; phylum Pseudomonadota; class Alphaproteobacteria; order Hyphomicrobiales; family Nitrobacteraceae; genus Bradyrhizobium; species Bradyrhizobium sp. NBAIM03. Next base: position 24,352 of record NZ_JADYVS010000025.1, read on the forward strand.
GCCGGCCTCGCCGCGCTGATGTCCGATCCGTCCCGCTTTGCCGGCGAGAAGGTCGGCCTCGTGCTGAGCGGAGGCAATATCGACACGCGGCTGATCGCCTCCGTGCTCACCCGCGAGCTCGCGCGCGAGGGGCGGCTGACGCAATTGTCGCTCGATATCCCCGACAGGCCGGGGCAGCTCGCCGCGGTAGCGGCACTGCTGGCCGAAGCGGGTGCGAATATCATCGAGGTCTCACACCAGCGGACCTTCTCCGACCTGCCGGCCAAGGCGACGCTGCTGCAGCTTGTCATCGAGACCCGCGATGCCGCCCATCTCAACGAGGTGATGGCCAGGCTCAGCGCATCCGGACTGAGCGCGCGCTGCACCTGAGCACGCGCTAACGTGACGCCAAATCCGCGACGTGGTCGATCAGCCGGTCGATCTCGGCTTGGGTGTTGTAGTAGTGGGGGGAAGCTCGGACGAGCGGCGGCAGCTCGCGGTTCTCGGCATCGATGCGGGTACTCGACGGGTCTGAAGCGCCGATTGTGATGCCCGCCGCCGCGGCGCTGCTGACAATGGCCTCCGCTTCATATCCATCCAAAGTGAAGCTGACGATGGCGCCAGGCTTGCGGCCAAGGTCGTGAATAGTGATGCCGCGAATGGAAGCGAGGCCGCTGCGAAGGCGGCCCGCGAGCAGCCGGCAGCGCTCCTCGATGGCATCCATGCCGATGTCGAGCGCATAATCGACGGCAGCGCCGAGCCCAAGCCGGGCGGCGTAATTATTCTCCCATGTCTCGAAGCGGCGGGCATCGTCGCGGAGCCGATATTCATCGCGCGAGACCCAGGGCGCTGCAAAATGGTCGATCATCGGTGGCTCGAGCTGCTGCAGGAGCGCCCCGCGCACATAGAGAAAGCCGGTACCACGCGGTCCCCGCAGGAATTTGCGTCCCGTGGCCGACAGCATGTCGCAGCCGATGGCCTCGACGTCGACCTCCATCTGGCCGACCGCCTGGCAGGCATCGAGCAGATAGGGGATGCCGTGTGCTCGCGCAATTCTGCCGATGGCCGCTGCGGGATTGGTCAGCCCGCCATTGGTCGGAACCCAGGTGATGGCGATCAGCTTCACGCGTTCGTCGATCATACGTTCGAGTGCGCCGACATCGAACTCGCCCGTCGCATCGCTCGGCACCACATCGATGACCGCGCCTGTGCGTTTGGCGGCCTGAAGAAACGCAACATAGTTGGCGGCGTACTCCGCTTCGGCCGTCAGGATCCGGTCGCCCTCTCGAAATGAAAGCGAATAGAACGCCATCTGCCAGGCAACCGTCGCGTTCTCCACCAGGGCGATTTCATCCGGCGATGCGTTCAGGAGCCGGGCCACTGAGCCGTAAACGGCTTCGAGCCGATCTGACGCGCGATCGGCTGCGGCATAGCCGCCGATCTCGCTCTCGAGATCGATATGTCCCTTCATCGCCGCGACGACGGGCGCGGGCATGAGAGCCGCACCGGCATTGTGGAGATACGCGAGCCGGGAGGCAGCAGGCGTGTCGGCACGAATCTGGTTGATGTCGATCACGTCAGAGCCTCCATCTTCAGGTTCCTCGTAGACACAATGACGCACGCGAGCAAGCTCGGGCAAACGACTGTTCCAGCTGGAGCATGCAGATCGGGATGCCTATGCTGATCGGAAGCGCAATCTGGCACGGAATCACAGGGAATACCCAATGGCAAAGAACACGATCTGCCTCTGGTACGACAAGGATGCTGAAGCCGCGGCCCGCTTCTATGCCGAGACGTTTCCCGACAGCGCGGTGAGTGCGGTCCATCGCGCGCCCAGCGACTATCCGTCCGGCAAGGCAGGCGATGTCCTGACCGTCGAGTTCACGGTAGCCGGCGTTGCCTGTCTCGGTCTCAATGGCGGACCCGTCTTCAAGCACAACGAGGCCTTCTCGTTCCAGATCGCCACCGACGATCAGGCGGAGACCGATCGCTACTGGAACGCCATCGTCGGCAATGGCGGGCAGGAGAGTGCGTGCGGCTGGTGCAAGGACAGATGGGGAGTCTCCTGGCAGATCACGCCGCGGGTGCTGACCGAGGCGCTGGCCGCCGGTGGCACGGAGGCCAAGCGCGCCTTCGATGCGATGATGGGGATGACGAAGATCGACGTCGCCGCGATCGAAGCCGCGCGCCGCGGCTGAGACGGTCGCGCCTCAGATGCAGAGGCCGAGCAGCTTGACGTGACAGTTGCCGGACTTCGGCTTGCTCGCGGGCGGTACCTCGCGCTTCACCGCGACGACGGGCTCCTTGTCCTTTTTCTTGCCTTTGCCCTTCTCGTAGTCGCCGGCGATGACCATGGCCCAATAGGTGCGCTTGCCACTCGCATTCTTGGCGCTGGCAATGCCGACGCGGGAGGCATTGTGCAGCAACAGGTTCTTGCGGTGCCCGGAGGAGTCGATCCACTGGCCCAGCGTCTTGTCGAAACTGTCGTAGCCGTAGGCGATGTTCTCTGCGGCGCGGCCCGCGCCGGCCGGTGCGACGCGGCGATTGAATGGGCCGAGTGTGTCGTGGCTGAGGTCGTCCTTCGCCGCCATCGCGCGGGCCTGATCCATGGCGATGCGATCGAGGGTGGCGTCGCGCACGACGCGGGCCTCACCATGCTTGAGACGGAAGCTGGAGATCAGCTCCGCCGGTGAGTCGGCCAGCGCAGGCGCCCCTGCCAGCAGCACAAGGCCGGCGATCGTTCCGCCAACCATACGATGCATCATCGTCCCCCGAGCGCCCATGATCTCTGCCAACCCTTCCTGATCCAAGCGCTTCTCGATCGCCATTGTGGAGGCTTCAAGGCGCAGATTCCGCGCTAGCTCGTCGGGAGCTTCGCCTCGAAATTGAAGCGGTCGCGCAGGTTCTTGCGCTGCTCCAGGATATCCTTGAGGAAGGCGCGATCCTGCTCGTTCTTCATCATCGGCTCGATCAGGTCGAGCTGGTTCATGGCGACCAGTTGCAGGACCTCGATGCGTGGCTTGCCGCTGGCGTTGCGTGGCAGGGCGTGCACGACCTGGATGTGCTCGGGCGGCTTCGGTCCCTTGGAGGCGGCAAGCTCGCTGCGGAGCTGGCCCTCGAGCGCGGCCTGATCGGCTTCGACGAAGGCGTAAAGCCCGACACCGGAGCGACGGTCGGCAAAGGCGACGATGGCGGCGTCGCGCACGGCGGGATTCCGGCGGATCAGCTCGGCCAGCACCGGCGCGTCGTTGACGAGCCGGCGGCCGCCGCCCTCGCGATCGGTGAAGTTGAACAGGCCGCGGGTGATGGCGCGATAGACCTTCTTGCCGGTGGCGAGCCACAGGCTCGCGGCGAACGACTTCCTCGCCAGGATCTTTCGCTCTCGCGGCGTCAGCGCCTCGGGCGCGTAGGAGCGCTTGTGCTTGAGCAGATGCCGGAGGTCCTCATAGGCGAGGATGCGATAGAGCCGGCCGCGGCGCTTGAAGCACGCGGCGAGCTGGAAGTCGGTGACATAGGCGCGGCCGTCGCGGCCGACAAGCCAGTTCTGCTCCTTGGCGAGATCGTTGTGGCAGATGCCGGCGCGGCGCAGCCGACGCAGTGCGGCCTTGGCGGAGCGGAAATAGGCGACATCGCCATGGGGCTTTGCCAGGTGCAGCGCGACGCCGTCGACGAAGCCGCGCACCAGAGCGCGGCGCCCGGCCCAGAGCAGCTCGGGGCCGACGTCGAGGCCTTTGGCCCGCACCAGGGCCTGCTTCTCGCGGGCGAACAGGTGGCGTGCCAGCAGAAACGACCACCATGGCACCTCGTCGAGCCGGCGCAGCACCGCGTCGATCTCGCCGCTTTCGCTGCGGAAACGGCCGCGCTCGACGGTCGAGAACACGTCGCGCTTGAGCATCACGCCTTCGGTCCAGCGCGCCGACAGCTCTGCCGCGTCGTCTTTGGGCAAGCTCATTGCAAACTCACGCGGCGGCGGCAATGCGCAGGTGATCGGCGATCCAGCGATCGAGATCGGCGAGCGCCCGTGCGCTCAGCGCCTGCTTCTTGGCCACCGTCTTCTCGTTGCCGCGCAGCCGCGTGCCGTCGGGCTTCTTCGTTGGCACGCTCGTGAGCGGTGGAAACAGGCCGAAATTGATGTTCATCGGCTGGAACGAGCGCGTGCCCGGCTCGATGGTCTCGATATGGCCGCCGGTGATGTGACCGAGCAGCGATCCCAGTGCGGTCGTAGCCGGCGGGCTGACAAGCGTCTCGCCGCGCGCTTCCGCGGCTGCATAGAGACCCGCGATCAAGCCGACGCTGGCGGATTCCACATAGCCTTCGCAGCCCGTCATCTGGCCGGCGAAGCGCAGCCGCGTCTGTGCGCGCAGCCGCAGCTGGCCGTCGAGCAGCTTCGGCGAGTTCAGGAAGGTGTTGCGATGCAGGCCGCCGAGGCGGGCGAATTCGGCGTTCTCCAACCCCGGAATGGTGCGGAAGATGCGCTGCTGCTCGCCATACTTCAGCTTGGTCTGGAAGCCGACGATGTTGTAGAGCGTGCCGAGCTTGTTGTCCTGGCGCAGTTGCACGATCGCGTACGGTTTCGTGGTGGGATCGTGCGGGTTGGTGAGGCCGACCGGCTTCATGGGACCATGGCGCAGCGTCTCGGGGCCACGTTCAGCCATCACCTCGATCGGCAGGCAGCCGTCGAAATAGGGCGTGTTGGTCTCCCATTCCTTGAACTCGGTCTTCTCGCCGGCGATCAGCGCGGCGACGAAGCCCTCATACTGCTCCTTGGTCATGGGGCAGTTGATGTAGTCGGCACCGTTGCCGCCGGGGCCGACCTTGTCGTAGCGCGATTGGAACCAGGCCACCGACATGTCGATGGATTCGCGGTGCACGATCGGCGCGATGGCGTCGAAGAAGGCGAGGGCGTTCTCGTCGGTCAGCTCGCGGATGGCGTCGGCCAGCGGCGCGGAGGTGAGGGGGCCGGTGGCGACGATGACGTTGCTCCACGCGGCCGGCGGCAGGCCCGCGATCTCGCCGCGCGCGATCTCGATCAGGGGATGATCGTTCAGCGCCTTGGTGACGGCTGCCGAGAAGCCGTCGCGATCGACCGCGAGTGCGCCGCCGGCGGGCACCTGGTTGGCGTCGGCCGCGCGCATGATCAGCGAGCCGAGGCGGCGCATCTCCGCATGCAGCAGGCCGACGGCGTTGTTGGCGGCGTCATCCGAGCGGAACGAGTTGGAGCAGACGAGCTCGGCAAGTCCGTCGGTGCGGTGCGCCTCGGTCATGCGGGTCGGCCGCATCTCGTGCAGCACCACGGGCACGCCGGACTTCGCAATCTGCCAGGCAGCTTCCGAACCGGCGAGGCCGGCACCGATCACGTGGACGAGGTTGGATTGGGGTCCTGTCATGGGGCGGACAGGTAGCGCTTTTCGGCGGAGAGTGGAATCGCCGAGATCGAGTTTTCTGCCATCAGATGCGACAACGCCCGCACGAGGCGGGCGCTATCGGTCCGTTCTAGTGAAGGGCTGAAGGATATCAGCCCTGATACTGACCGGCGGCAACGCGCGGGATGTCCGAGCGATCGAGGCCGATATCGGCCAATTCGCGATCGCTGAGCTGGGACAGCTCGGCAACATTGCGCTGATAGTCCCGGAAGGCCTGGATCATGCGGATGAGCGAGAGCAGCATTGGTAGTCTCCTGTAGTTCGATTCAGCCTTTGCTTGAGGCCTCATCGTTGAAATGAATATAGGTGAGAGTGGTGCAGTGCGAAAGTTCCGATGTTGCGATGCAGCTAAGCGCTATGCGCATGGCGTACGTAACGGATGATTAACCGGAAGGCGCTCCCGCCCAGAGCTTGGCCAAGGTCGTCCGGTGTCGGCGATAAGTGCCCGTGAAATAACGGGTTTATGTCAAAGATTGATCTGGGTCATCGCGGCAATAGGTTGCCTATAAGCGGCCAGCAAGTTCAACCCAGCAGCTTATAGACTCAAGTCATGCCTGCCTGATTCGCATAGGACGCGACGCTATTATATGAATATGGATTCACTTTAAGATCCATTGAATACCGAAAATGCGCCCATGAGCGATGCGCTGGCGCCGCTACAGGCTAGGCCCGCTTGCCGGGGTTCGGCAGCGGCGATTCGGCGCGCTTCGGCTGGGCTGAGATCTAAGGGGCGCGTGCGAGCTGTGCGGCAAAATAGGCCACGGTCTTGGAGTAGACCTCGCTCTTGTTCCACTGCTTGAGCACCTCAAAGTTCGGGCTGCCCGGCTGCCAGTCCTTGCCCTTCTGCCAGCCATAGCCGACCAGATAATTGGCCGTGGAGGCGAGCACGTCGGGCACGTTATGCAGAAGATCGCGCTTGCCGTTGCCGTCGAAGTCGATGGCATATTGCATCCAGGATGACGGCATGAACTGGGTCTGGCCGAGCTCGCCGGCCCAGGCGCCTTTCATGTCGCCAGGCGCAAGATCGCCGCGCTGGACGATGCGCAACGCATCCAACAGCTCGGCGCGAAACTGCTCGGAGCGACGGCAATCGTAAGCGAGCGTTGCAAGCGAGCGGATCGTTGCAAACTTTCCGGTGTTGACGCCGAAATCGGTCTCCAGGCCCCAGATCGCGACCAGGACTTCGCCCGGCACGCCATAGGCCTGCTCGATGCGCGACAGCACCGAGCCGTATTGCTTCATCCTGTTGGAGCCGCGCTCCAAGCGTGGCGGCACCATGCGGCCGGAGAACTCCTCGAAACTCTGGGTAAAGACCTTTTGCGAGCGGTCGCGGTTGAGCACGCTCTGGTCGAACGTGACGCCGGCAAGCCCGGCAGTGATGGTCTGCTGCGAGATGCCCTTCGCCGCAGCGTCGGTTTTGAAATCAGCCAGCCAAGCGTCGAAATTGCCCGAGTCGCAGGCAACCGCGGCGGGCGCTGGCTGGACTGAGAGAAGGGACGCGGAGACGGCCAAGGCTGCGAGAGCAAGACGAGAAATCGTCGGAGTCATCAGATGAAATGGATTTCCGTGAATTGACCTGACCGGCAGCATAATCTCGGCTGTAACCGCGGCCAAAGCAAGGCGTGCGGCCCTGTCTGAACCGGCCAGGGCCGCACGTCACGAGATTGTCAGACGTCAGTCCGATTGCGCCACGGGAAAAGGTTGGCCGGGAAGTCGGCGGCCGGCTTGCGCGCCCGATGCGGCGGAGGGGGGACCGGACGTGCGCCCGGATCGGACGCGATCACCTTGCGGTAAAGGTGCCACGTGGCGTGCCCGAGCAGCGGGACCACAACGGCGAGGCCGAGGAAGGCCGGGATCGTGCCAAGCGCGAGCAGCACCGCCACGATCAGGCCCCAGGCCGCCATCGGCACCGGGTTTTTCGCGACCACGCGCAGCGAGGTGCTCATCGCCTCGAATGCACCGGCATGGCGGTCCAGCATCAAGGGGAACGACACGGCACTGAGACAGAGCGCGGCGAGCGCGAACAGGAATCCGGTGCCGCAGCCAACCACGATCAGCCACCAGCCTTGCTGCGTCGTCAGCACGCGCATCATGAAGTCCGAGAATCCGGTGACGCCCTCGTAGCCGAACGCCGCGATATAGATCGCCTGCGCGGTCGCCACCCAGGTGACGAACAGGGCGAGCAGCAACGTACCGAGGCCGAGCATCGCGCCGAACGACGGCGATCGCAGCACCTCCATGGCATCCCAGGCGCTGGCCGGTTCATAGCGCTCGCGCCGGCTGGAAAGCTCGTAGAGCCCGAGCGCAGCGAAGGGCCCGATCAGCGCGAAGCCCGCGGCGAGCGGAAACAGCAGCGGCAGCACCGAATAGCCCATCACCACACGGGCGAGCACGAGGCCGAGCACCGGGTAGATCACGCAGAGGATGATGGCGTGGCTCGGAACGGCCTTGAAATCCTTCCAGCCCCGCCTGAGCGCGTCGTGCAGATCGGACAATTGTATGGTTCGGATCACCGGTCCAGCCTCATCCGTGGGCTGGGCCATCGTGGGGACATTGCCCTGGTAGAGTGTGGCCATGGTCGCTAGCTCCCTTGCCAAGCGGCTGCATCCGGCGCCGGCAAACGGCGCAAGCGGCCGCCCATTCTCTTGAAATCCCACGATCCCGACCAGACGCGAATTCCGGATGGCATCGCGAGCTGAACGGCAAGCATACTCCCAAGTCCGAGTCCTGTCCCTCACGCTTGGGTGAAATTTCGATGCCGCGACGCAATCAATGCGGCGTCATTCTGTCGTCATTTCGCCGCAGATAAGCTGATGCTGCTGTCCGTTCGCGCAACTTCGCGGGCGCGGCGCACCAACTTCGTCTATAAGTGCCACGCAAGGCCCTTCCAACGGATTCCTTTTCGGGGAGCAGACATGAGCATTTTCGGGAAAATCATCAGCGCGATCTTCGGCGGCCAGCCGGCCTCCGCTGAGCCGGCCGGTGGCGCCGCTTCGCCGGGCGCCCCCGCAGGGTCGGCAAGTCCTTCGGCGCCGGCCGCCGCACCCATGGCTGCGGTCGACGTGGCGGCGATCGTCGACAAGGCGGCCGCCGCGCACAAGGGCGAGAAGCTGGAATGGCGTACCTCCATCGTCGACCTCATGAAGGCGCTCGACATCGATTCCAGCCTCGCTGCGCGCAAGGATCTCGCCAAGGAGCTGGGCTACAGCGGCGACATGAACGACTCGGCGAGCATGAACGTCTGGCTGCACAAGCAGGTGATGTCCAAGCTCGCCGCTAATGGCGGCAAGCTGCCGCCGGAGATCAAGCACTGACCGGACCTGGGGTAGTGCCGCAGGGGCCCGCGATCGCCGCGGGCCCTTTTGCATTCAGGCGACCAGATCCGCATCCTCCGGATGCCGATCGAGATAGTCGACGACGAAGCCGCAGCCGGCGATCACCTTCTTGCCGTCGCGCCGGATCAGGTCGAGCGCGCCCTTGACCAGCTCGGAGCCGATGCCGCGCCCGCGCAACGCGCGCGGCGTCTCGTGTGGGTGATGATTACGGCCGACGGCGTCAGCCGGTAATTGGCGAAGGCGATGTCGTCGCCGACATCGAGCTCGAAGCGGCACCTGTCCTTGTTGTCGCGTACCGAAGCCGCCATGCGGGGTCCCTCCGAACTGCAGGTGCCTCCTGATCTAGGAGGCTGACACGGCCCTTGCCAAGGTGGGACCAGGGGAGATTGGCGCAGATGAGATATCTGCAAATGCGTGCCGCCCTGACCGCACTGCGGTATGGCCATGGCGCCCGGCGAGCATGGTCCCGCGGCTCCGCAAATAATTCCCGATACCGCTCTTGCAAGCCGGAGTTCGGTTCCCACGTCCTAGAAAGGACATACGCCCGAATGCGGCCGGCAGGGTCGCCAGATATTCGGAGTGTCATGATCGCCAGCCGCAGACGTATGCCTCTTTTGCAGGAGGGTACGATGTCGGACTCTGGTTTCTTGAATACTCATCGAACATGGGAAGACTGGTGTGGGATGCTGCTGGGTGCGGTGATCGTGGCCTCGCCGTGGTTCCCGATCCAGGATCAGGCGATCTCCGGTCACCAGACGGCCATCCTGAACACGGTCGCGATCGGTCTCGTCGTATTTGGCATCAGCCAGCTCGAATATGTCGCCTTGCAGCGCTGGCAGGAGGTGATGACGATCCTGGCCGGACTGTGGCTCATCGCCTCGCCATACGTGATCGGCTATTCCGGTGAGGGATTTCTCCGCATCTATCACACGACCCTCGGTGCGGTGGTAGTGCTGCTCGGCATTCTCCAGCTGTGGCAGGACTGGGATATGAATGACCAGGACTTGCTCAAGCACGGACAATAGACCGTAAGTTACGGCAGGCCCGCCGGCCACGAACGGCGGGCCTGTGCACTCACCGTGTCACGAGATCCGCATAGTCCGGGTGCTTGTCGATCCACGCCTTCACGAACGGGCATTGCGGGATCAGCTTCAATCCCTCGGCGCGGACCTGGTCGAGCGCGCCTTGCACCAGCTTCGAGCCAATGCCCTTGCCGCCAAGCTCCTTCGGCACGTCGGTGTGCTCGAAGGTGATGACACCGCCGTCGAGCCGGTAGTGCTCGGTCGCAAGATGACCCTCCACGTCGAGCTCATAGCGGTGATGGGCCTTGTTGTTGATGACGTCGCTCATATCATTGCCTTGCAGCTGCCGGCCTCGCGCACGAGATCGTAACGCACGGTCCGGCCGGGGTTTCCAATCCGAAGCTGTTCCGTTCAATCGGTCGCTTTGGCGAGCCTGGAATCTTCGGCCTGCGGCTGCGGGCGGAGGCAGCCCTGGCAGATGACCAGGGAGCGGTTGACTCTGGCGTCCTGTTCGGCCTCGATGCCATCCTGCGCCTGCCACCGTTCCTTCGAATGGGGCTGAGCGTCGGCTTGCAACCTGTTGCGCTCGGAGCGGCTGGAGGTTCGTGTCGGCTGCGAGGCGGCGCGGGGCCGGTTGGGATCCTCGCCGGCGCCATCCCAGGCATAACGCGCAGGCTTGACGGCGAGATCGGATGCCAGATGCGCTTGCGGAGTCGCGGCACATCCGGCGAGCGCCAGTGACAACAGAAGGAGGGCAGGCGCTTTGACCATGATACGGCACTCTGTACGCGAGAACTGAGCGAGGTTGCGTCGATCATGTTTAAGATTCCCTGAACGATATCGTTTGTGGTTGCGACCAACGCCAATGCGATATCTGATCCTCCTGCTCAGCTTGCTCGTGACCGGCGCGGGTGCCGACGACGCAAAGCCGTTCAATCCGGCCGATTATCCGCCCGGCGTGCAGAAGGCTGTGCGCTTTGCCAATGAGGAATGCGAGAGCCAGCAAGGCGGCGAGGTGACCTTCGCGCATGATACGGTGCGCAGGATCGACCTGACCGGCGATGGCCGCGAGGACTACATCGTCGATTTCCAGGACACCAAATGCGGCGATCGCGAGACGACCTATTGCGGAACCGGCGGTTGCGTCATGAAGATCCTGGTGACGCTGCCGGACGGCGGCGTGCGCGAGGTGTTCGACGGATACGTGCTCCGCTATAAGATCATGGCCCCGCCGGTGAAGCGCGGCGCCGCGCGCACCATCCGCTTCGATCTGCATGGCAGTTTCTGCGGCGGCTTTGGTCCGCAAGCCTGCTGGAAGACCAAGGCCATCACGGCGACGCCTTTTGCGTTCAAGCAGTAGGCCAAGTCCGCGGCAGCCGGCCTTGCAGGGCCGCTGGCGATGGCGATAAATGGGCTGCAATGAACGGACGGCTTGCGTGCCGCCCGTCGTCGAAGAGGAAGCCCGATGCAGCCCCTGCGCATGTCCCGCCGCGTCATGAATCTCGCCTATATGCTGACCCAGAATGCGCGGCGGCATGGCGCGCGTCCCGGCTTCGTCTGGGGGGACAAGTCCTGGACCTGGCGCGAGATCGATGCGCAGGTCTCCGCCCTGGCCGCGGCGCTCGCCGCGCGGGGCATAGCCAAGGGCGACCGCATCCTCGTCCATTCCAAGAATGGCGATGAGATGTTTGTCTCGATGTTCGCCGCGTTTCGGCTCGGCGCGGTCTGGGTGCCCACCAATTTCCGTCTGATGCCGGATGAGGTCAGCTATCTCGCGCAGGCCTCCGGCGCCAAGGCGTTCCTGTGCCATGTCGATTTCCCCGAGCACGCCGCGGCGGTGAAGGACGGTGCGCTGGAGTTCACCTGGAGCGTCGACGGCAAGGCCGCGTTCGGCGAGCGCTCGGTGGCCGATGCGATCGCCTTGCACGCGGGCGCCGTTGTGGAGAATGTCGCCGTCGAGCATGACGATCCCTGCTGGTTCTTCTTCACCTCCGGCACCACTGGACGCTCCAAGGCGGCCGTGCTCACCCACGGCCAGATGGGATTCGTCGTTACCAATCATCTCGCCGATCTGACGCCCGGCACGACCGAGCAGGATGCCTCGCTGGTGGTGGCACCGTTGTCGCACGGCGCCGGCGTGCACCAATTGATGCAGACCGCGCGCGGCGCGCGCACCGTGCTGCTGCCGACCGAGAAATTCGACATCAACGAGGCGTTCCGCCTGATCGAGGCGCATCGCGTCAGCAATCTCTTCACCGTGCCGACCATCCTGAAGATGATGGTCGAGCATCCCGCCGCCGGCAAATACGACCATTCCTCGCTGCGCTACGTGATCTATGCGGGCGCGCCGATGTATCGCGAGGACCAGAAGGCGGCGTTGAAGAAGCTCGGCAAGGTGATCGTGCAGTATTTTGGCCTCGGTGAGGTCACCGGCAACATCACCGTGCTGCCGGCGGCGCTGCACGACCCGGAGGACGGCCCGCACGCCAGGATCGGCACCTGCGGCTTCGAGCGCACCGGCATGCAGGTGTCGATTCAGGACGATGAGGGCCGCGAGCTCAAAGCCAACCAGAGCGGCGAGATCTGCGTGATCGGGCCTGCCGTATTCGCCGGCTATTACAACAACCCCGAAGCCAATGCGAAGGCGTTCCGCAATGGCTGGTTCCGCACCGGCGACCTCGGCCACATGGACGAGGAGGGTTTTGTGTACATCACAGGACGTGCGTCGGACATGTACATCTCCGGCGGCTCCAATATCTATCCGCGCGAGATCGAGGAGAAGATCCTGACCCATCCCGGGATTGGCGAGGTCGCCGTGCTGGGCGTGCCCGACGCGACCTGGGGCGAGGTCGGCGTCGCCGTCTGCGTCGTCCGAGAAGGCGCGAAGGCGGTGACCGAAGCGGAGATGGCGGCGTTCTTGTCGCCGAAAGTGCCGCGCTACAAGATGCCGAAGCGCTTCTTCTTCTGGGACGCGCTGCCGAAATCGGGCTACGGCAAGGTGCCGAAGCGCATGGTGCGCGACGAGCTCGAGGCGCGCGGGCTGCTCGACCTCGACAAGGCGAGCTGAGCGCACCAGATGCGGAGCATCAAGCAGCCGGGCGCGCCGCTTCCCGAACGCATTCAATGGGTGGAGGCGAGGGGACGCGCTTTCTCGTTCACACTTCAGGCCGGTCTGCCGCTGCTGGAGGCCGCGCGGCGCGGCTTTGCGTCGGAGGGCTTCGCCGGCGGCGTGCTGAACTTCCGCCGCGGCGCGCTCGGGCCGTTCGCCTATGTCATGCCGGCGCTGTCGAAGACCGGTGAGAATGCGGCGTTCTACAGCGATACATTCCGGCCCGCCGGCGTGACGCGTTTGAGGCTCGGCAGCATGACGCTCGGCACGCGCGACGGTGCGCCCTTCTTTCATTGCCACGGACTGTGGACGGAGGCTGACGGCAAGACGAGCGGCGGCCACATGATGCCGGACGAGACCGTCGTCGCCGAGCCGTTCGAGGTCGAGGCCTTCGGTCTGAACGGTGCGGTGTTCACGGCCGAGCCTGATGCGGAGACCAACTTCAAGCTGTTCGGACCGGTCGCGGCTGCAAGCAGCGGCGTGCGCACGACGAGCCGCGCCTTCGCGCTCCGCCTGCGCCCGAACCAGGATTTTGCCGGCGCACTCGAAGCGTTCTGCCGCACGAACGGCATCGCCCGCGCGAAGATCCATGGCGGCGTCGGATCGACCATCGGCGCGCGCTTCAGCCATGGCGGCGTGACCGAGCCGTTTGCGACGGAGCTGGCAATCACGGCAGGGACAATCGCGCCCGGCGCCTCCGGCGCGCTGGAAGCTGCGCTCGATGTCGCCCTGATCGACTATACCGGCGGCGTTGCGGAGGGGCGTCTGATCCGTGGCAACAATCCGGTGCTGATGACGATGGAGCTGGTGCTGGAGGCAGGGGACTAGCTCGTGAGCCGCGACGGGGTGGGTGCAAGATAGCGCTTCTGCAATCCGAATGTTCCGGTTATGTTCCGTTGTGGTGGGGGCAGCGGCAGGAAGCCATGGCACGAAGAGGCAATCGAACGATCAACCTGCCAGCCCCGTATCTGAAGCGGGTATGGCTCGACCCGTCGCAGGTTCGCGACCGCGAGGCCTATCCGTTTTGCCTGCCCATCTTTCCTGATGATTTCGAGCTTAGCTTCGATAGCCCCATCACCATCATCGTTGGAGAGAACGGCACCGGGAAGTCGACCATCCTCGAAGGCATCGCAGCGCTCGCCGGATATGACGATGCCGGAGGCGGCAAGGGCTACAAGCCGGTCGATCATTCCGAAGCGCGCGAGGAGATGGGCGGCCAACTCTCCAAGGCGCTGCGCGCAAGCTGGCTGCCGAAGATCACCAACGGCTGGTTCTTTCGTGCGGAGAGCTTTTTCTCGGTCGCGCGATATCTGGACAAGGCTGCGCGCGACGCCGGCCAGGTCGGTCCCGATTTCTTGTCGCACTCCCATGGCGAAGGTTTTCTGCGCTTCTTCGAGGAGCGTTGCCAGCGCCAGGGCATCTTCATCTTCGACGAGCCGGAATCGGCGCTGTCGCCGGCGCGCCAGATCGAATTCCTCAAGCTACTGCGGCGCATGGAAGACTCCCGCATGTGCCAGGTCATCATGGCAACGCATTCGCCGATGCTCATGGCCTATCCCAACGCGCGGCTGCTGCGGCTCGGCAAATACGGCCTCGAGCCTGTCACGGTGGAGCAGACCGACCATTACCGGTTGATGCGTGAGTTTTGTGTCGATCCGCGCGGGTTCGTGGAGGCAACGCTGGGGGAGTAAGTGAGGGAATCCCCTAACACCAGCTCTCTCTGTCGTCGTTGCGAGCGCAGCGAAGCAATCCAGAATCTTTCCGCGGCAGCAGTCTGGATTGCTTCGCTGCGCTCGCAATGACGGAGTGTGGAGCAGCAGTGCGCCAACTCCCGTGTCCTGGTCAAGCTGCAACGCGTGAACGTTGCGGCGCGGAGCCGGGACCCAGGAGCCGCAGCATCGCGGATGCATGGGCCCCGGCTCTGCAGCGCACCGCCGAAGGGGCGCTGCGCTGCGTCCGGGGCACGAGAGCTCGAATTTATCTCGCATTGCTACCCGCATACGCGCGGCTTCACATCCTCGCGGCAGAGTCCGCCCGAGCTTTGCTGCATTCGTCACCCTCAAAAATGCCGAGGGCGCAGGGAAGGCCGGGTGCCGGCTGGCACCCGCGGTCCACTGTGCGAAGCGTGTGCTTGAAAAAGCTGCACAGCGGCATACAGGTGAAGCCAAACATCCGGCCTTCCCTGCGCAGTGGGTTGACGGCTTATGTCGTGCTCTCCCCGGGGAGCGATGCACTATTGCCCCCGTCGCCTTGCGGATGACTGACGGTGCGGGCCCGGTCGGCCCGCAACGTCACCGCAAGCCTTGGCGCACAGACCCCGGGCGCCAGGACCACACGATTTTGCCGTACGCAGACTGCGCCCGTCGTGTGCGCGCCTCGCCTGCTCACGGAGTGATCCGCCCTGCAAACCGCCAGCGCGCGACGCTGCCTGCGTCCACCACCTCCCATCCCGCGTTCGTGACGATCGCGATGCGCCCCTCGGCCCGGGTTTTGGTAGGCGCAACATGCGATAATTCCGAATTCGAGTAAAGCGAATTATTTCGACTTGGCATGATTGACCCCGGTCTGGTGTTTTACCCGTCCGCTAACCCAATCAATGGTGTGCATTGGCTTTGCCACCGCCGTGCCACGAACGGGTCTCCCCATGGCCCAAAAATGCGCTAGCATGACCTCAGCGCGCGTTCCAAGTCGCGCAGATTGAGAAACGAGGAAACGAGATGAGGATGAGAAGCGGACCGGCGATCGCCGGGGTGGCGGCGCTGGCGGTGGCGGGGATGGCTCTGATGACCGCCTTCGAGCCGGTCTGGGCCCATGGGCCGACGCGGCAGAAGGTGCGGGAATCCATCGAGATCAACGCGGCCCCCGCCAAGGTGTGGGCGGTGATCGGCAATTTCCAGGACATGAGCTGGCTTCAGCCGGTCACCAAGACCGAAGGCGAGAAGGGCAACGAGATCGGCGCCACGCGCAAGCTGACCCTGACGGGCGGCGGGACGGTCGAGGAGGAGCTCTACAAATACGAGCCCGACATGCAGAGCTATTCGTACCGGATCACCAAGGTCGACGTGAAGGTGCTGCCTGTGACCAATTATTCCTCGACCCTGACGGTCTCGCCCGCGCCTGATGGCAAGGCCAAGCTGGAATGGGCCGGCGCGTTCTATCGCGGCTATCCCAACAACGACCCGCCGCCGGAGCTGAGCGACGAGGCCGCGATCAAGGCCGTGAGCGGGCTGTACAAGGCCGGGCTCGAGGCGCTCAAGAAGAAGATCGAGAGCGGCAGCTGATCGTGCGAGCGCTGGTTCTGGCGGCGCTCGCCGCCAGCCTTTGTTACGCCGGCTTTGGAAGCGCGCGCGCCGACGAGGCGTTCGTCACCAACCAGCTCAGCGAAGATCTGATGGTGGTGGATCTCGCTGGCGCGCGAGGCGTTGCGACCATCCCAATCGGCGGTAAGCCGGCCGGCGTCGCCGTCAGCGCCGACGGGCGCTTTGCCTATGTCACGAGCCCGGATGCCAAGGCGGTGACGGTGGTCGACGCTGCCACGCGGCAGGTCGCCGGCCGCGTCGAGGTCGGCGGCGGGCCGCTCGGCATTGCCGTGGCGCCCGATGGCAAGACGGTCTATGTCGCCGATTGGTACGCGGCCGCGGTGCGGGTGATCGATACGGCCTCGCGCAGCGTTGTCGCCAGCATCGCGGTCGGCGCCTCGCCGTCGGGTCTTGCGGTGACGCCCGACGGCAAGCTGCTGCTCTCGGCGGACCGCGACGACGACAGCGTCTCGGTGGTGGAAACGGCAACGCGCCAACGCAAGGCCGTGATCAAGGTCGGCACCCGCCCGTTCGGCGTCACCATCGATGCCGAGGGCAAGCGCGCCTACACCGCCAATGTCGGCTCCGACGATGTCTCCGTGATCGATATCGCGGAAGGCCGCGAGATCGGCCGCGTGCCGGTCGGCATGCGCCCATATGCGGTGGCGCTGACGCTAGGCCGAGGCTTCGTCACCGACCAATATGGCGGCACCGTCAGCGTGTTCGACCTGGCGAGCCACAAGCCGGTCAAGCGCATCCATGTCGGCGACTATCCCGAAGGCATTGCGGCGACTGCCGACGGCAAGCGCGTCATTGTCGCCTGCTGGGAAAGCAACACGCTAAGTATCATCGACGCGGCCGAGCTCAAGGTGATCGGCGAGATCAAGACCGGCGACGGCCCAAGGGCGTTCGGGGCGTTCCTGCGCAGGACGGAGTAGTTCGTCACAACCCGTGGCCGCTTGCTCCGGCCGGCCGAATTCCAGCGGCCATTCCGCCAGAGCTCAATTGACGTTCTGCGCTTCCAAGATCGTGTTCTCCGGCGCGCCCCGGTCGGTCCAGTCCGGCGGCAGCCCGATTCTTTCTCCGGCCAGGCCTGCCAATCCTGGCGCCCGGCCGAATGTTTCGCAGATCGCTTCCTTGGGCGCACCACCGAGAGAGGCGCTCAATCTGTCGACGGACGGCGGCGCGGGGACCTTCCCGAACGGACTCTCCGCGGCAACGAGAAACCTCCCGAAATCGCTTCCGAAAGCCTCGGCCAAATCATAGGCATCCCCATCGCTCGATACACGCGGAGCGCTGGTGAAGGAGTTCGCTCCGCGCGCCCAGATCATGGCCGCCTGTTGGTTGCCGGTGCGGTCACGGGCCTCGGCCTCGACGGACAGGCTCCCCAGTCCGATCGGAAGCCGCGGCACCGGAATGGGCACGCCGGGAGCAACGATGGACGGCACGACGCTCGCGACCTTGGAGACGCCGGCTGCCGCCGCATCGGTCGGCGCAATCTGTGTGATGACGGCGCGAACATTCAAGTCCGCAGCCTCCGTGGGAGCTACGATCCGGAAGCGCTCGCTGAGCGCAAGACACATCGCTCTGTTGATTGCGTTCTTGATCAGCCTGCGCTGCTGCGGCGTGAACGGCTGGCTGGCTGCGGTCGCCGTGAACGCGGTCGGCTCGATGCGAGCGGTCTTCGCGGCGAGAACATCAGCCTTGCTGATCCGGAGCTGCGACTTGGTCAAGAGACCATCGGACGGCGTGAGATCGTCGTAGGAGGCCAGCGACCCCGCTCGTTCCAGCGGAGCCGCCGCGCAACCGGCGGCCATCGAGCTCAAGACCGCAACTGCGAGCCACCTCATGGCGAGGGAACGAGACCGGTCGCCACTCCCTGGGCCACGCGCCGGGACTGCGCGACGGGCAGGGGAGAAGGTGCGGCGCCCGGCGCCGAGGCGAGCATGGGCTGCCAGGTCACGTTCCAGCGCGCCAGCGTGGCACCGTTGCAATCGAAAACCAGGTCGAGAAAGGCCAGGGTGAGCTCGGCCGTCGCGAGCTTCACCTTCGGGTTGAGCGCCGGACCACCGGTGAACGAACGATCGGTGAAGATGCTGTGCGAGCCGCCTTCGAACACGGCAAGCAGCTTGCGCGGTGTGGCAATGGCGTTGAAGACCTCCAGCCGGTCGGCAGCGGGTGAGTAATATCCGGGGATCTGGATGACGTCCTTCGTCGCCGTCACGTGCAGGGTTGGAACGGTGATCCTGCTCAACACCGAGGCAAGATCGGGTTCGCCATAGAATGGAGGGGCCGAAATGACAATGGCGGCGGCAAAGCGCGGGTCGCGCGCCTCGACCCACTTGCCGTCGCGCATCACGCGGGCGCCAACCGCAACAAGCGCCGTGTTCGCCCCATAGGAATGCCCCGCCGCCATGATGCGCCGGCGGTCTACGTGGGCACCATGGGGACTCGACAGCATGCGATCCAGGGCAAAGCGCAGATCCAGGGCTCGCGCCAGCGCCTCGCTCTCGTGAGCGGCACGCTGCAGGCGGTCCACGACGGCGAGGGGATTGCCCGCCCAGAGCGAGGAATCGCTGCCGGCATGCTGAACATGCAGGCTGGCGACGCCGCGGGCCGACCAATATCGCCCCAGATAGCTGTAGCCCCGGCGAGAGCCGCCGAGCCCATGGGAGAACACGATGAGCGGCACGCGCGATCCCGGCGCAACATCCGCCGGCCAGTGCAGGCGCGCCGGAACGGGCCGCGAACGCGCCGGATCGACCCAGTCGAAGTCGACGACCGCGGGGGGCGCGGACTGCGCCCGGGCTGGAGGCGCGGCGAGCGTGGCCGTGACGGCGATCGCCAGCAGCGCGGCACCGAACCGCCGTCGGGTCAGGCTTGTCGCTCCGCTCGCAGCGTCCGCGCCATTCGCGTGCGCGGATCGCACATGCCGAGAGGAAGTGTCGCTCAACCCGTTCACCATGAAGGCACCTTGTATGAAGTCGCACCGAGTGTAATCGACGTATTGCACTTAGTGTAATTTTGCAAACTGGTCGATTTCATGGCAAAACAGGTCATGAAAAGTTCATCCCGGAAGGAGGAAGGCCTGCGCGAGCGGAAGCGGCGCGAAACGCTGCATCGTATCGCCGAGCAGGGCCTTAAACTGTTTCTGACCAGGGGCTATGATGCCACCACGCTCGACGCGATCGCGGAGGCGGCGGGGATCTCGCGGCGGACGTTCTTCTACTACTTCAAGTCCAAGGAAGAGATCCTCCTGGCGTGGCAGGATGGTGGTTTCAGCGAGACCTTGCGTGCCGCCGTGCTCGAGCAAACGACCAAGCAGTCGCCGCTCGATGCCGCAAGGAACGGCCTGCTGGAGCTGACAGCCCGCTTCCCGGTCGATTACAAGCAAACAAAAGTGATCGAGCGCCTGATGTCCGCGAACGAGTCGCTTCGCATCCGGCAGCAGGCGAAATACGTCGAGAAGGAAGCTGCCGTGTTCGCGGCGCTGTCCCAGATGTGGCCGCAGCCGCATCGGCAGGCTGCGCTGCGCGTGGTCGCCATGATGTCGGTCGGAGCCTTGCGGCTTGCGATGGACAGTTGGAATCGCGACCAGGGCAAGCGGCCCTTGGCCGTCTACGTGAAAGAGGCTTTTGCGTGCCTGAACCGGGAGATCGGAGCGGGAGCCTCGCGCAAGGCTGCCGGTCGATCCGGCGAGTGAGTGAGGGCCGGCCCGGGCTCTCGATGGAAAAGCAATACGGCCGCGCGGTGGTGTTAAGCCCGCATCGGAGCTGTGACGCCGATCAGCGCCGGCGCGATGTCACGGATGTGCTCGAACACATGGTCGGGCCGAAGCGCCGTTAGCGCCGCCGGTGCCGCATAGCCCCAGCACACCGCGCCGCAGGCGATCCCGACCGCCCGCGCCGCGTCGATGTCGCGGACCTCGTCGCCGATCGAGATCACCCTGCTAGGCGCGACGCCGGCGCGGCGGATGACCCGGCGGAATTTCGCGGCCTTGCCGAACAGCGACGCTGCGCAGTCGAAATGCGAGAACAGCGCTGCGGCGTCCCCGAGCTTCTCGCGCGCATTGGCCTCGCTGTCGGACGTCACCAGCGCCAGCTGCACGCCGTTCTCGGCCAGCGTTCGCAGCATCGTCTCGACGTCTGCGAACAGCGAAATCTCGGAAGCCGCCTCCGCCTTCAGCCGCCGCGCATGCCGCGCGATCGCCGGCAGCTTCCACATGGGCACTTCGAGCTTGGCGAGTATCTCGCGCGACGAGGCGTGGCGCAGCTCCTCGACATCCTCGTCCTTTACGCGGCGAAAGCCGAAGCGGTCCGCGACGTCGTTGATGGTGCGCAGGAACCACGGGAAGCTGTCGGCGAGGGTACCGTCGAGATCGAATATGGCGAGGGAATAGGGCATGGGGCCGGATTTTGAGCTCGCTGACAAGCGTGAGGTCGCCTGCTGATATTCGTGGAGTTCGAGGACAGCCATGCGACACGAGCGGATCGAAATCAACCCTGCGATCGGCCGTTACGTCGTGGTCGACGGGGTTCGATTCCGATCTCGACCCCTGTAGCTCCCTCACCGCAACTTACGAACATCGACATTGATGTCGAGATCGATATTCGTCACGCAGGTCTGGGTGCTCCTATGCGAGCCGCCTTCATGCCAGCGGCCATCCCGCGCCCGGGCACCACTGACATTGGCCAGCTTCAGGCAGCGCCATTGCGGCAGCGCCTGCTGCTTTCGCCTGCAAACTGCCAGGCCAGCACGGCTTCGTCACCGGACTTGTCGGTGCCGATGATATGCGGACAGAGCTCGCGACGGCGACCCTCGTAGACGCAAGTCACCTGTTGCTCGGCGAGGATCGCGTTCCGAAATAGCGTATAGGTTCGACTGGCTCATTGCTCCCTCCAGATCGATCATCTGGCCTTGCCAACCACTTGAGTGTAGTGATGCGGGACTGGAAGGGTAACCATGCCGATCAATGACACCCAGCTCAGCAAATTTCTGAGCCTGGTCCTGCGCCACCAGCCGGAAACGATCGGGTTGGTGCTGGATTCGCACGGGTGGGCCAGCATCGACGACCTGATCGCCAAGGCAAATGCCGCCGGCACAAAGTTTGGCCGCGATGATCTGCTGCGCGTCGTCGCAGAGAGCGACAAGAAGCGTTTCTCGCTATCCCCTGGAACTGATCGCATTCGCGCCGCGCAAGGACATTCCGTCTCGGTTGAACTTGGCTTGGCGCCGCAGGAGCCGCCGTCGATCCTGTATCATGGCACGGCGACACGGTTTGTCGAGGCGATCCTGTCCGAGGGCCTGAAGCCGCAGGCGCGCCAGCAGGTGCATCTGTCCTCCGATGAGGCAACTGCGCAGCGTGTCGGTCAGCGCCACGGCAAGCCGCACATCTTCAAGGTCGATGCCGGCAGCATGCATGCCAAGGGATTCAAGTTTTTTCGCGCAGAGAACGGTGTGTGGCTGACCGACCATGTGCCGCCGGAGTTCCTGGCGTAGCTTACGTCCTGGATTTCCAAACGGTCTCCTCGGTCCAGCCGAGTTCGGCGAATTCGGCGGCTCGCAGCGGCGCTTCGCCTTCCGCGAAGAACTCGTCGAGCTGCGGGGGCGCGACATCCGTTTCGCACAGCATGGCATGCGCCTGTCCGCGATGATGAACTTGATGCTGGAAGAGATGCATGAGCAGCCGGTCGCAGCGCTCGGTTTGAACGCTCGTATCGCGGTTGATCCGGACGAAGGCGTCGAGCCGTTCAGTTGTCAGCGCATCGCAGATCGCAATCAGGCGGTTGTCCATTGCGGCCTGGGCAGCTTTGAGCTCGGCTAACGAGGGGTACGGCACCTCGTTCTTCCAGGCTGCCGGTCCGAGCCAGCCCCCTTCAAGCGCATCGATGTAGAAGAAGTCGATGATGTAGATGTGGTTCAGCGTACGCTGCAGGCTTGGAAAGAAGCCGGTGCGGGGGGCTTCGAATTCAGATTGGGATAGCGCAGCGCAGGCGGCGAGCAGGCGATGGTTCGCCCAAGCGTTGTTGTGGGCGAAGGCGCGGTAGGTTTGTACGAGTCCAGCGGACATGTCGGTTCTTTCCCGATCGAATAGTGGCTGATTACGCTCCGCTAATCCGCCCTACAGCCCTGTGGCTTCGATGCAGCGCAATCTACTCCGCCGCCTCGCTCGCCGCACGCCTCCGCTTCGGCTTCCGCGCCTTCTCCAGCACGGGAGCCAAAAATTTGCCCGTATAGCTTCGCGGCGCCTTCGCAATGTCTTCCGGAGGTCCCCACGCCACGATCTCGCCGCCGCCGTCGCCGCCTTCGGGGCCGAGATCGATGACCCAGTCGGCGGTCTTGATGACTTCGAGATTGTGCTCGATGACGACGACCGTGTTGCCCTGCGCGACCAGCTCGTGCAGCACCTCCAGCAGCTTCTTGACGTCGTGGAAGTGCAGGCCGGTGGTGGGCTCGTCCAGGATGTAGAGCGTGCGGCCGGTGGCGCGCTTTGACAATTCTTTTGCCAGCTTGACGCGCTGGGCTTCGCCGCCCGAGAGCGTCGTCGCTTGCTGGCCGACATGGATGTAGTCGAGGCCGACGCGGTGCAATGTCTGAAAAGTCTCGCGCACGCGCGGCACCGCCTTGAAGAACTCGGCAGCTTCCTCGACAGTCATGTCGAGCACGTCGGCGATGCTCTTGCCCTTGAACAGCACCTCCAGCGTCTCGCGGTTGTAGCGCTTGCCCTTGCAGACGTCGCAGGTGACGTAGACGTCGGGCAGGAAGTGCATCTCGATCTTGATGACGCCGTCACCCTGGCAGGCCTCGCAGCGGCCGCCCTTGACGTTGAAGGAGAAGCGGCCGGGCTCGTAGCCACGTGCTTTCGCTTCCGGCAGGCCGGCGAACCATTCGCGGATCGGCGTGAACGCGCCGGTATAGGTCGCCGGATTCGAGCGCGGCGTGCGGCCGATCGGCGACTGGTCGATGTCGATGATCTTGTCGATGTGCTCGAGGCCCTCGATGCGGTCGTGCGGGGCGGCGCCCTCGCTGGCATTGTTCAGCTTGCGGGCGATGGCGCGGTAGAGGGTATCGATCAGCAGCGTCGACTTGCCGCCGCCGGAGACGCCGGTGACGCAGGTGAACAGGCCGAGCGGAATTTCCGCCGTGACGTTCTTGAGGTTATTGCCGCGCGCGTTCACCACCTTGATGGTGCGGCGATGGTTCGGCGGACGCCGCTCCGGCACCTCGACCTCGAGCTCGCCGGTCAGGTATTTGCCGGTCAGCGATTTCGGGTTGCGCATGATCTCGGCGGGCGTGCCTTCGGCGACGATGTTGCCGCCATGCATGCCGGCGCCTGGGCCGATGTCGAACACGTAGTCCGCAAGGCGGATGGCGTCCTCATCATGCTCGACCACGACCACGGTGTTGCCGAGGTCGCGCAGCCGCTTCAGCGTATCGAGCAGGCGGGCGTTGTCGCGCTGGTGCAGGCCGATCGAAGGCTCGTCCAGCACGTAGAGCACGCCTGTGAGCCCCGAGCCGATCTGCGAGGCGAGGCGGATGCGCTGGCTCTCGCCGCCGGACAGCGTGCCGGAGGAGCGGGACAGCGTCAGATAATTGAGGCCGACGTCGAGCAGGAAGGTGAGGCGCTCGCGGATCTCCTTCAGGATGCGGCCCGCGATCTCGTTCTGCTGCGCGTTCAGCGCCTCCGGCACGGTCTCGAACCATGCGCCGGCGCCCTTCACGGACAGCTCCGAGATTTCGCCGATATGCTTGCCGCCGACCTTGACGCAGAGCGCCTCGGGCTTGAGCCGAAAGCCCTTGCAGCCCTCGCAGGGGACGTCGTGGAAATATTTCGCCAGCTCCTCGCGGGCCCACTCGCTCTCGGTCTCGCGGTAGCGGCGGTTGATGTTGGTGATGACGCCTTCGAACGGCTTCTTGGTGTCGTAGGAGCGCACCCCGTCCTCGTAGGAGAACTTGATCTCGTCCTCGCCCGAGCCGTAGAGAATCGCGTTTTGCGTCTTCTTCGGCAGATCCTTCCACTTGGTGTCGAGCGTGAACTTGTAGTGCTTGCCGAGCGCGGTCAGCGTCTGCACGTAATAGGGCGACGACGACTTGGCCCAGGGCGCGATCGCGCCCTTGCGCAGCGTCAGATCCTTCTCAGGGATGACGAGGTCTTCGTCGACATGCTGCTCGACGCCGAGGCCGCCGCAGGCGGGGCAGGCGCCGTAGGGATTGTTGAAGGAGAACAGGCGCGGCTCGATCTCGGGGATGGTGAAGCCGGAGACCGGGCAGGCGAACTTTTCCGAGAACAGGATGCGCTCGGGCCCGCTCTTGTCGTGGATTTTCGCGGTCTTCTTCTTTTCCTCCGCAGGCGCAGCCGCCGCGGGCGCATCGGCGAACTCGACGACGGCAAGGCCTTCGGCGAGCTTCAGCGCGGTCTCAAAGCTCTCGGCGAGGCGCTGGCCGATATCGGCACGCACCACGATGCGATCGACCACCACGTCGATGTCGTGCGGGAATTTCTTGTCGAGGCTAGGGGCTTCCGCCAGCTCATGGAAGGTGCCGTCGATCTTGACGCGCTGAAAGCCCTTCTTGAGCCATTCGGCGAGCTCCTTCCTGTACTCGCCCTTGCGGCCTCGCACGACGGGGGCGAGCAGATAGAGGCGGGTGCCCTCGGGCAGCGCCAGCACGCGGTCGACCATCTGCGAGACGGTCTGGCTCTCGATCGGCAGGCCCGTGGCCGGCGAATAGGGCACGCCGACGCGGGCCCAGAGCAGGCGCATGTAGTCGTAGATCTCGGTGACGGTGCCGACGGTGGAGCGCGGGTTCTTCGACGTCGTCTTCTGCTCGATCGAGATCGCCGGCGACAGGCCGTCGATCTGGTCGACGTCGGGCTTCTGCATCATCTCCAGGAACTGGCGGGCATAGGCCGACAGCGATTCGACGTAGCGGCGCTGGCCCTCGGCATAGATGGTGTCGAAGGCGAGCGAGGATTTGCCGGAGCCGGATAGCCCGGTGAACACCACCAGCTTGTCGCGGGGAATCTCGACGTCGATATTCTTGAGGTTGTGCTCGCGCGCGCCGCGGATCGTAATTGCGCGCAGGCTGGAGCCCGCGTTCTGTTGTTGGCGCTTCGCCTTGATCACTTCATCCATCCGAGTTGCCCTCAAGGAAGCCCAAAGGTGCGCGATCGCGCCAACAAAAAAGGCGCGCTGCGCCCGGAACCGGGATCGGCGCCGATGGGTATGGCAGCGAACGTAGGAAGAACGGCGGCGGATTTCCAGTGGGACTTGCGAATCGTCAACGGATTGTTGGCGTGCTGGCGGGATCTGGCAGCAGGAACGCGCGGAACCGCTCGCGGAGCACCCAGCCAAAACAAAAAGGCCGGCGCGAGGCCGGCCTTTCGTGACGATGTGACCTCGGCAGGGAAGTTCAGTACTTCGCGACCACCGGGCCACCGAAGGTGTAGTTGAGTCGAACGGTAGCCATGTCCACGTCCTGCTTGATGCTGTCGGTGCGAGTGGTCACGCCGAGGAAGGTGAAGGTCTCGTTGTGCCTGCCCATGAACAGGTGGTTGTATTCGACAGCGACCGACCAGTTCGGGGCGAAGCCGAATTCTATGCCGGTGCCGACGGTACCGCCCCAGCGCGTTTCGTTCGCGGTGTCGAGCGTAACGCCGCCAAAACTGCCAGTGTACTTGTTGTGAGTGACGGCAGCGCCGCCCTTCACGTACCAAAGCACGTTGTTCCAGGCATAACCGACCTGGCCAGTGAAGAGGCCAATGGCGTCGATCCTGGTCTCGTTCACCAGCGGCGCGAGCGCGGCAGGCGAGCTGATGTTCGAACCCTTCAGGTCAGCCCAGTCCCCCTGGGCTTCGAGACCGAATACCCAGTTGGCGGACTGCCAGCGATAACCGATCTGGCCGCCGACGAGTGCGCCGGTCGCATTGTGACAACCTTCGGCCACCGCCGGAGCGACCACGAAGGGGCCGACACTGGTGAGATCCCAACAGTTGCGGCTCCAGCCACCGCCGGCGTTGGCGCCGAGGTAGAAACCGCTCCAGTTGTACACCGCGATCGGTGCCACCGGAGCCTTGGTGTAGGGGCGGGCTGCCAAATCGGCCGCCGAGGCCGGTGCCAACGCGCTGAGTGCGAACAAGCTGGCCGAAGCCAGCAAAAGCTTCTTCATATCCATTCCCCACTTCCATTTCTCATTCCGGTCTTCCGGAGAGCGGAAGAGCAGCGGACCTTATGACTCAAGCAACGTCATTGCTTTTACACCATTGAAGCCAAAGGTTGTGTCACCCAGCGGCCACACCCCTTCGAAAAGCGCGAGCGAACGGGCGGCCGCAACAAACAAAAAGGCCGGCGCGAGGCCGGCCTTTCGTGACGATGATGCGTCAGAGACGAAGCTCAGTACTTGGCGACGACCGGGCCGCCGAAGTGGTAGTTCACGCCGACCTGCACGGTGTGGAGGTCGAGAGTGCCGGTGTTGACCGGGAAGACGCCCGAGAAGTAGGTCTCGCCGCCCAGGCTGCGATAGAGGTACTCGCCCTTGACCGACCAGTTCGGAGCAAACATCGCCTCGACGCCCGCGCCGACCGTCCAGCCCGAATGGAACTGGCTCTCCGAGAGGCTCAGAACAGGGGGCGCGCTGACGCTGATCTTGTTGTTGATCCAGGCGTAACCACCCGTGGCGTACAGCAGGACGCTCGGGGAAGCGAGCCAGCCGATGCGACCACGCACGGTGCCGAGCGCGTCGATACGCGAACTGACCGTCGTGGGAACGAGGGCGCCACCAAAATCAACAAGACCGGTCGCCGAGGCGTTTACGTCAGCCCACGCGCCATCAGCTTCGATGCCGAACACGACGTTGGAGGTCTGCCAGTTGTAGCCAACGGTGCCGCCGACGAAACCGCCCTGCATGCGCGGATCATCGGAGCTGTTTTCCCAGGCGCCGCCACCGACGATACCCAGGTAAAAGCCGGTCCAGTTGTAGACCGAGGCAACAGGCGCAGGCGCCTTGGTGTAGGGGCGGGCTGCCAGATCAGCAGCCGAAGCGGGGGCCGCGAGAGCGAACAAACAGGCCGAAGCCAACAAAACCTTCTTCATTTTCAACTTAATCCCAGTCCCAGTTTCTGTTGTTGCCTTCCGTGGCGGAAGGGCAGCGGACTCAAACGGCCCAACTGACGCCGTCTTTACACCACCAAAGCCGCAAGTTGTGTCTCCGAAAAGCCACAACAGTCCAAAAGGTGATGGTTACTGACTTATTTACGTCCAGGCATGTGCCGAAAAAAAGAAGGGCCGGCGCAGGGCCGGCCCTTCCATTTGCTCGCGAAATGAGAGGGATATCAGTACCTCGCGACCAACGGGCCGCCGAAGCGATAATTCAGGCGGACTAGACCCATGTCGACGTCCTGACTGATGCGATCGCTCCCGAAGGCAACGCCCGCAGGCGTCGTGAAGGCGATCGTACGGTCGCCGAGGAAGATGTGGTTGTACTCGACGCCGAGCGTCCAGTTCGGAGCAAATCCGAATTCCAGGCCGGCGCCAACGGTGCCGCCCCAGCGGGTCTCGCGAGCCGACGCCAGCAGCGTGCCGGCGCCAGGCGTGCCAGGCGCGGCATAGACGTCGTACTTGTCCCCGACTACGGCGGCGCCGCCCTTCACATAGAGCAGCACGTTGTTCCAGGCATAACCGACCTGGCCCGTGATCAGGCCAAAAGCATCGATGTGAGAGCGGTTACGATCACCGGTGACCAAAGCGCTTCCAGGGAAGAGGAGGCTGACGTTGTCCCCCGAGAAGTCAGCCCAGTTGCCCTGGCCCTCGAGGCCGAACACCCAATTGGTCGACTGCCAGCGGTAGCCGATCTGACCACCGACCGTGCCGCCGGTCGCATCGTGACAGCCTTCAGCCACCAGAACGCCCGTGACCGGGGTCACGAAGTCCCAGCACTTGCGGCTCGTGCCGCCGCCGCCGTTGACGCCGATGTAGAAGCCGCTCCAGTCGTAAACCGCGGCGACCGCCGGGGCCGGAGCCTTGGTGTAGGGACGCGCAGCCATATCCGCCGCGCTTGCCGGAGCCGACAGCCCCATTGCCATTGCACTGATTACGCCGAAAAGAATCTTATTCATTGCAGTCTCCCCAAGTTTCGTCCGCTTCATGAAAGTCCCCGAAGCGGCTGATCAGACGCGACACCCATATGAATCAATTCCAAGGCAAAGGTAGCCTAAGGAAAGGGCAGAGTCCGTCTCCGGAATGCCACACTTGCGGATTGATTGAATGGGTTCCAACTTGATGAATGTTAAATGGTTTTTGCCATACTCGGGAACCCAAAAAGGTTCCATTCGAGGGCTGTCCTTTTTTGTGGCATGAGAGGACATGCGGGAAATTTCCGCTCGCTCGTGCCGAAGAACAAATCTGGAACAAACGTGCGCGCGATGCTATATGTGGGGATAACCTTGGGGGTGGCAGGCTGATCGGTGCCCGCAAGCGTATAGGGTCGCCCTAGCGGGCGCAGAGGAACGCGGGCAGCGGATTCGCCCTTTTGAAATTCAGTGGCATTCGGAGTGGAGAGCGGCGATGGCGGGAAGCGTCAACAAGGTCATTCTGGTTGGAAATCTCGGCAAGGATCCCGAAATCCGCCGCACCCAGGACGGGCGGCCGATCGCGAATTTGAGCATCGCGACCTCGGAGACCTGGCGCGACAAGAACACCGGCGAGCGCAAGGAGAAGACCGAGTGGCATCGCGTCGTGATCTTCTCTGAGCCGCTTTGCAAGATCGTCGAACAGTATCTGAAGAAGGGCGCAAAGGTTTACATCGAAGGCGCGCTCCAGACCCGCAAGTACACCGACCAGAGCGGCGTCGAGAAATACTCGACCGAGGTCGTGCTGCAGGGCTTCAACTCAACGCTGACGATGCTGGACGGCCGCGGTGGCGGCGGCGGAGGTGGCAGCTTCGGCGACGAGCCGGGCGGCGACTTCGGCTCCTCCGGACCCGTCAGCAGCGCGCCGCGCCGTCCCGTTGCCGCCGGCGGCGGCCGCAACAGCGACATGGACGACGATATCCCGTTCTGAGAGGGCGGGATTACTCGACGGAGATGCGGCGGCAACCTCGGCGCCGCTTGCGCCTCCCCGTCAGGAGACATTCCTAATTGACTGAACGGGCTCGGATTTTCCGGGCGCGCTTCATGTGTGGGGTGAGGTTCGTATCAAGCCGGGCAAAACGGGTTGACCGGAGGCCCCTTGACGCGTGTTCAGGCCGGCGTTGCGGGCGTTCATGAAGGACCGATTCCGGGGGCGTGCAGGGCGCTGTTCCGAAGCCGTAAGTTATTGGAAGAATAAGCGGAAAAAGGACTTTCCGAGGGCGGTCAGGGTGGTTATCCGACCCCGGATGCGCTATATGATTCCCAGACAAACCCTCACCGGATTTCCCCTTGGCTGACGACGATAACAAGCCCGGCGACCAGCCGGCGCAACCCTCGGACATTCGCCCCGTCTCCATCCTCGACGAGATGAAGAAGTCCTACCTCGATTACGCCATGAGCGTGATCGTGTCGCGCGCGCTGCCCGATGCGCGCGACGGCCTGAAGCCGGTGCATCGGCGCATCCTGTTCTCGATGAACGAGCAGGGCTTCACGCCCGACAAGAAGCACAAGAAGTCCGCCGGTATCGTCGGTGACGTCATGGGTAAATACCACCCTCATGGCGACCAGGCGATCTACGACGCGCTGGTGCGCATGGCGCAGGACTTCTCGATGCGCGAGTTGCTGGTGGACGGGCAGGGCAATTTCGGCTCGGTCGACGGCGACCCGGCGGCGGCCATGCGCTACACCGAGTCCCGCCTGACCAAGATCGCGCTGAAGCTGCTCGAGGACATCGACAGCGACACCGTCGACTTCCAGGACAATTACGACGGTTCCGAGAAGGAGCCGGTGGTCCTGCCGGCGCGGTTCCCGAACCTGCT
Source organism: Bradyrhizobium sp. NBAIM03 (assembly GCF_020194055.1). Taxonomy (NCBI): domain Bacteria; kingdom Pseudomonadati; phylum Pseudomonadota; class Alphaproteobacteria; order Hyphomicrobiales; family Nitrobacteraceae; genus Bradyrhizobium; species Bradyrhizobium sp. NBAIM03. The sequence goes on from NZ_JADYVS010000025.1 coordinate 54,463, forward strand.
GGTCAACGGCGCGGGCGGCATTGCCGTCGGCATGGCGACCAACATCCCGCCGCACAATCTCGGCGAGGTGATCGACGCCTGTATTGCGCTGATCGACAATCCCTCGCTGACCATCGACGAGCTCATCAACATCATTCCCGGCCCGGATTTCCCGACCGGCGGCATCATCCTCGGACGCCAGGGCATCCGCAGCGCCTACCATCTCGGCCGCGGCTCCATCGTGATGCGCGGCAAGGTCACGTTCGAGACCATTCGCAAGGATCGAGAGGCGATCGTCATCACCGAGATTCCGTATCAGGTGAACAAGGCGACGATGGTCGAGCGCATCGCCGAGCTCTACAAGGAAAAGAAGATCGAGGGCATCTCCGATCTGCGCGACGAGTCCGACCGCGAGGGCTATCGCGTCGTCGTCGAGCTCAAGCGCGACGCCGTGCCCGACGTGGTACTGAACCAGCTCTACAAGTTCACCCCGCTGCAGACGAGCTTCGGCGTCAACGCGGTTGCGCTCGATTCCGGGCGTCCGCAGACGATGAACTTGAAGGATATGTTGACGATCTTCGTCGGCTTCCGCGAGCAGGTCGTTACCCGGCGCACCAAGTACAAGCTGCGCAAGGCGCGTGAGCGCGCCCATGAGCAGGTCGGCCTCGCCATCGCGGTCGCCAACATCGACGAGATCATCAAGGTGATCCGCACCTCGCCGACACCGGCGGCGGCCCGTGACACCCTGATGACGCGCGATTGGCCTGCGCGCGACGTCGAGGACATCATCACGCTGATCGATGACCCGCGTCACCGGATCAACGAGGACGGCACGATCCGCCTCTCGCTGGAGCAGGCGAGGGCGATCCTCGAATTGCGTCTCGCACGTCTCACCGCGCTCGGCCGCGACGAGATTGGCGGCGAGCTGTCGAAGCTCGCCGGGGAGATCGGCGACTATCTCGCGATCCTGCGCTCACGCGCGCGCATCCTGGACATCATCAAGACCGAGCTTGCCGAGGTGAAGGCCGAGTTCGCAACGCCCCGCCGCACCGTGATCATGGAGCAGGAGGGCGAGGTCGAGGACGAGGACCTGATCCAGCGCGAGGACATGGTCGTCACGGTCTCGCACGCCGGCTACGTCAAGCGCGTGCCGCTGTCGGCCTACCGGGCGCAGCGCCGCGGCGGCAAGGGCCGCTCCGGCATGCAGACCCGCGACGAGGACTTCGTCAGCCGGCTCTTTGTCGCCTCGACCCATACTCCGGTGCTGTTCTTCTCCTCGCGCGGCCAGGTCTACAAGGAAAAGGTCTGGCGGCTGCCGATGGCCGCGCCGAACGCGCGCGGCAAGGCCATGATCAACATCCTGCCGCTGGAGCAGGGCGAGCGCATCACCACCATCATGCCGCTGCCGGAGGATGAATCGACCTGGGGCCAGCTCGACGTGATGTTCGCGACCACGGGCGGCAACGTCCGGCGCAACAAGCTGTCCGACTTCGTTGACGTCCGCCGCTCCGGCATCATCGCCATGAAGCTCGACGACAACGAGGCGATCGTCGACGTGCAGATCTGCACCGAGCGCGACGACGTGCTGCTGACCGCTGCGGGCGGCCAGTGCATCCGCTTCCCCGTCACCGATGTGCGCGTATTCACCGGGCGCACCTCGATGGGCGTGCGCGGCATTGCGCTCGGCGAAGGCGACAAGGTGATTTCGCTGGCGATCCTGCGCCACGTCGACACCACCTCGGACGAGCGCTCGGCCTATTTGAAGATGCGCCGCGCGGTCGCGGGCGAAGCCGCCGCAGACGAGGCGCCGGCCGATGCCGAGGCCGAGGAGACCTCGGGCAGCTTCCAGCTCCCGCAGGAGCGCTATGTCGAGATGTCGGCGCAGGAGCAGGTCGTGCTGACCGTCTCCGTCAACGGCTACGGCAAGCGGACCTCGTCCTACGAGTACCGCACCACCGGCCGCGGCGGCAAAGGCATCGTCGCTATGAGCGTCAACCACCGCAACGGCAATCTCGTCGCCTCGTTCCCCGTGGAGGAGGCGGATCAAATCATGCTGGTCACCGACAAGGGCCAGCTGATCCGCTGCCCGGTCGAAGGCATCCGCATCGCCGGCCGCTCGACGCAAGGCGTGATCGTGTTCGACACCGCCGAGGACGAGCACGTGGTGTCAGTCGAGCACATCACGGAAGAGGCCGAGAACGGGAATGGAGCGAACGGGGAATAGAGGCTGGCGAATCGGGACTCATCCACCCGCCGTTCCTCGCAGCCGATAGTGCCCCCTGAACGAGATCGCGCCCGTCGGGCCATTCCGACGGGCGCGAGCGTCGCGTAGTCTGCGACGAGACGTCACAGAAATTCCTGGGGTCTTGAGGGACCCGCCCGACACGAACCTGACAGATCCGATTACGGCGTGCGGTTGGCGGTCACGAGGCGGGCCTCGCGGACGTTGGCCTTGGTGCCGGCGCTACGCAGGCAGGACGCTTCGAAGTTCGGCCAGGCCTGCTGCGAGCAGTCACGGCCGATGCTGCGGATGTCGAGCCGGTCGCTCTTGGCCAGCGGCTGCGGCACGCTGGCTTCGACCTTCGGGGCAAAGCCGGGCAGGAGGGTGAGGGCCGCGGCAACACACGCAGACAGAGCGATCGCTGAAATGGTCTTGATCATGACAGTCCCCTGTGATGCGGCCGCCTACGCCCAGTACGCGGCCCGTCATTCGTTGGCCGGATTAGTAACCATGGCCAGTTTCCGGACGTCTTCGCCGATGTGGGAAATGGTTTCGTTCGCGCTCCGTTTTGTTTCGTGGCCGCCCGAGGACGAAACAAACCGGCTGCCGCTGACGCCCAACGGGACATTTTCGGAGGGGCTGGACCGGAAACGGGCTAGGAACCTGCCCGGCTTGCCGGCCCGGGCGGGGCGCGGTAGGACGGGGCCATGCCGCGCATCGCCTTCTACCCAGGTTCCTTCGACCCCATCACCAACGGCCATCTGGACGTGGTCCGGCACAGCGTTTCCTTGTGCGACAGGCTCGTGGTCGCGATCGGGGTGCATCCCGGCAAGAAGCCGCTGTTCTCGACCGAGGAGCGCCTCAAGATGCTCGAGGAGGTCTGCGGTCCGATTGCGGCGCAGGCCGGCTGCGTGCTGGAGGCGACGACGTTCGACGATCTGTCGGTGACCGCGGCGCGCAAGCACGGCGCGACCATCATGATCCGGGGCCTGCGCGACGGCACCGACCTCGATTACGAGATGCAGCTCGCCGGCATGAACGAGGCCATGGCGCCGGAGGTGCATACGGTCTTCCTGCCGGCCTCTCCCATGGTCCGCCCGATCACCGCCACTTTGGTGCGCCAGATCGCCGGCATGGGCGGGGACGTCTCGGCCTTCGTCCCGCCGCAGGTCGCGGCACAGCTCAAGGCCAAATTCGCCTGAAAACGGCGCGCTTCCTCTTCTCTCTGATCCGGAGTTGTCATGATCCGAATTCTCGCAGTTCTTGCCGCGCTTCTGTTCGCGGCGCCGGCGGTGGCGCAGCAATTGCCGGCAAATCTCGACAAGGCCAACGCCATCGTCATCGACAGCACCAAGGGCCGCATCGTCATCAAGCTCAGGACCGACATCGCGCCCCAGCATGCCGAACGCATCAAGCAGCTGGCGCGCGAAGGCTTCTACAACAACGTGCCGTTCCACCGCGTCATGGACGGCTTCATGGCGCAGACCGGCGACGGCCAGAACGGCAACGGCACCGGCGGCTCGAAATACCCGAACCTGAAGCAGGAATTCTCCAAGGTGCATTTTGCCCGCGGCATCGTCGGCATGGCCCGGCGCGGCGACAGCGTCGACAGCGCCAACTCGCAGTTCTTCATCATGTTCGCCGACGGCGGCAGCCTCGACGGCCAGTACACCGTGATCGGCGAGGTGGTGCAGGGCATGGACGTCGTCGACAAGCTGAAGAAGGCGCCCCCCGGCTCGCCCGGCGGCTCCGTCACCGATCCCGACAAGATGGTGAAGGTGCAGGTCGCCTCAGACATCAAATAGGCGCGGCCATGGCGCGCCGCGGTGGCAGGCTCCTGCTGGTTGCCGCGGTGCTGTTGCTCGCCACCTCCCTTGCGGCCGTGGAGGCCGCCCAGGTCGACACGATCCAGGACATCTTCCGGCACCTGCGCACCTGCTGGAGACCGCCGTCGCCGGCGAGGGCCCGCCCACTCGACATCACCGTCCTGGTGAGCTTTAACCGGGCCGGAAACATTCTGGGCCATCCGAGGATTACCTATGAATCCGCGGAGGCCTCTGACAACGACCGGCTGCAATACCGGATCGCGGTGATGGAGGCGTTGCAACGCTGCACGCCGGTGCCATTTACCGATGCAATGGCCGGCGCCGCCGCGGGACGTCCATTCGCGATCCAGTTCCGCAGCCGCAAGACGTCACCCGACAAGACTTCACCCCCAACGCAAGAGAGACGAGCATGAGCGTCACCGAAAACACCCTGATCCTCGAGACCACGCAGGGCCCCGTCACCATCGAGATGCGCCCCGACCTCGCGCCCGGCCATGTCGCGCGTATCAAGGAGCTGGTCCGTGAGGGCTTCTACGACGGCATCGTATTTCACCGCGTGATCGAGGGCTTCATGGCGCAGACCGGCTGCCCGCACGGCACCGGCACCGGCGGCTCCGGCAAGAAGCTGAGGGCCGAGTTCAACAAGGAGCCGCATGTGCGCGGCACCGCCTCGATGGCCCGCGCCGCCAATCCCGATTCCGGCGACAGCCAGTTCTTCATCTGCTTCGACGACGCCCGCTTCCTCGACAACCAGTACACGGTGTGGGGCAAGGTCACCGAGGGCATGGAGAACGTCGACAAGATCAAGCGCGGCGAGCCGGTGCAGAACCCCGACAAGATCGTCAAGGCGCGGATGGCCGCAGACAAGGAATAGTCACTCGATCCTCATCCTGAGGAGCGCGGAACGCGCGTCTCGAAGGATGAAGGCCCCACTGCTGCAACCCGGCCTTCATGGTTCGAGACGGCGCTAAGCGCCTCCTCACCATGAGGGTCTGGCTGTGTCGTGCCAAGCCTGCTCATGCGCACCGATCTCTTCGATTTCGATCTGCCGCCCGAGCGCATCGCGCTGCGCCCGGCGAGCCCGCGCGATTCCGCGAGGATGCTGGTCGTCGAGAATGGCGCGCTGCGCGATCAGATCATTTCCGACCTGCCGCAATGGCTGAGGCCGGGCGACCAACTCGTCGTCAACGACACCAAGGTGATTGCGGCGCAATTGAAGGGTCGCCGCATCGGCCGAGACACAGAGCCGAAGATCGAGGCGACACTGATCAAGCGTCTCGACGGCTCGCGCTGGCAGGCGCTGGTGAAGCCGGCCAAGAAGCTCGCCCCCGGCGACCGCATCCGCTTCGGCAACGAAGGCAAGGTCTGCCTGCTCGGCCATCTCGACGCCGAGGTCGAGGCCAAGGGCACCGAGGGCGAGGTGACGCTGTCGTTCTCGTTCCACGGCCCGGCGCTGGACCAGGCCATCGCCGATCTCGGCAGTCCGCCGCTGCCACCCTACATCGCCTCCAAGCGCACGCCAGACGATCAGGACCTCGCTGATTACCAGACCATGTTCGCGGCGAATGAAGGCGCAGTTGCAGCGCCGACCGCGGGGCTGCATTTCACGCCCGCGCTGGAGCAGGCGCTGCGCGACCGCGGCGTCGGCCTCAACCGCGTGACGCTGCATGTCGGGGCAGGGACGTTCCTGCCGGTGAAGGTCGACGACACCGAAGCCCACAAGATGCACGCCGAGTGGGGCACGATCTCGGCCGCAACGGCGGAGCGGCTCAACGCCGCGCGGAAGACCGGCGGCCGTATCGTTGCCGTCGGCACAACGTCATTGCGGCTGCTCGAAAGCGCAGCGCGCGAGGACGGCACGATCCAGCCATTCGCCGCCGAGACGTCGATCTTCATCACGCCCGGCTATCGCTTCCGCGCAGTCGATATTCTGATGACGAATTTCCATTTGCCGAAGTCGACGCTGTTCATGCTGGTGTCGGCCTTCTCCGGGCTCGCGACGATGAAGCAGGCCTATGCGCACGCGATCGCGAGCGGATACCGGTTCTATTCGTATGGCGATGCGTGTTTGCTGTTTCGAGCGGTCCCGTAGGGTGGATTAGCCGTCAGGCGTAATCCACCGCTTCTGTTTCCGCGGATATGAAAGAGGTGGGTTACGCCCAGCGGCCGCGCTTCGCGCATCCGCTAGGCTAACCCACCCTACGCACCTCCCGTTACGCCATCACCTTCTGCGGCAACAGCTCGGCGATCTGCACGGCGTTCAGCGCCGCGCCCTTGAGCAGCTGATCGGCTGCCACGAACATCGAGATCGAATGGCCTGAGGGGTCGCTGAGATCCTTGCGGATGCGGCCGACCAGAACGTCGTCCTGGCCCGAGGCGTCGATCGGCATCGGGAAGTAGTTCTTGGCGCGGTCGTCGACCACCTTGACGCCGGGCGCGCGCGCCATGATGGCACGGACCTGGTCCTCGCTGATCGGCTTCTCGCATTCGAAGGTGATGGCTTCGCAATGGGCGCGCAGCACCGGCACGCGCACGCAGGTGACGCCGACGGCGATGCTGTCGTCCTCGAAGATCTTGCGGGTCTCCTTGATGACCTTGGTCTCTTCGTCGTTGTAGCCGGTCTCGGGGTCGATGGCGGTGTTGTGGTTGAACAGGTTGAAGGCGTAGGGGTGTGGCATCACCTTCGGCGTATAGACCTGCCCGTTGAGGTTGGCGCGGGTGGATTCGACGAGCTCCTCCATCGCGGCGGCGCCGGCGCCGCTGGCCGCCTGATAGGTCGAGATGATCACGCGCTTGATGCGGTTCTGCTGGTGGATCGGCCACAGCGGCACCAGCGCGGTGATCGCGGCGCAGTTCGGGTTGGCGATGATGCCCTTGTGGTCGCGGATGCGGCTCGCGTTGATCTCGGGGATCACCAGCGGCACGTTTGGGTCCATGCGGAAGGCCGAGGAATTGTCGACCACGACGGCGCCGGCCTTCACCGCGATCGGTGCATACTTCCTGGAGATGCTGCCGCCGGCGGAGAACAGCGCGATGTCGACGCCGTCGAAGGAGCGCTCGGTCAACTCCTCGATGGCCACGCTCTGCCCGCGGAACGACACCGTCTTGCCGGCCGAGCGGGCGCTCGCCAGTGCCTTGAGCTTGCCGACGCGAAAGCCGTGCTTGTCCATGGTGGCGATGAATTCGGCGCCCACCGCACCGGTGACGCCGACAATCGCGACGACGGGATCGTTACTCACTTTGTCCTCCGTTGCATTGAGAATTTAGACAACAAAAAAGCCCCGGACCATCGAGGGCGGGGCTTGCCGTAGAGCTGATGCGTTTAAGTCGACGACCTACGCGCGCACGCCTCCCCGGGCCCCTTCGGCCGTGGTGGTTTTGGTCGTGCGTTTGGTGGTCGTGAACATGGCGGCGACTTATGCGGGAGAGTCTTGCGGCCGTCAATGGCTTTTCGGCCCGGCCGACGCCGGGGGCAGCCTGCCGCTATTTGGCACCCGCTATTTCCCCTTGGCGCCAGGCGGCTCCAGGGTGACCTCCTTGAGGTCGTCGCCGCTGACGACGACGATCGAGAAGTTCAGCCGGCCGCGCTCGCGGACCAGCCCGCCGCTGATGGCCTTGCCTGCGGCGGCGCGCTCGGCGACGCGTACGGCATCGGAGAGGCGGTGCCTGATCGCACCCAGCGCTGCGAGGTTGCTGCGGTCCTCGCGGTCGAGCTCGGTGAGGGGTAGGGCGGCTTCCCCGCCGACCAGTTCGCCGGTCGAAGCATTGATGGTGTGGCGCCAGATCCGGTCGTTGTGCAGGGTCTTCACGCGGTAGACCGGCACGCCCGAGCCGCCATCGAAGCTCACATCGGCGGTGGTGGCGCCGGCATGGCGGGCTTCGGCAATCGCCATGGCCTGGCTGATCGTGATCGAGGAGCTGCGGAACCGCTCTATTTCGCGGCTGACTGCCTGGCGGTCCGCTTCGGCATCACCATCTGTGTCGCTGTGAAGCGCGGTCGGCGTGCTCGCGGTCACGATGGCCTGTGCCGGTGCGGCGATGAGCAGCGCGGGCAATGCGATCGCAAGCAGGTGCGAGGTCCATCGTTGGGCAGTCGTCATGCTCGAAACCCTCGGCCAGCGAGTGTGCCGGATGATCGTAAAGAATTCGCGGCCGGCCTTGGGCATCGGCCGGCCGCGGAGCGCCGCGGCAGGCTGTACCCGCCGCGGCGATCGAAGCGGGTCCGGACCTCTTTGGGGCTGGTGAAAAAAGCGGCCCGAACCGACTTTAATGAAACCATACCGTATCGTTTTATTTCGGTCAATGACGCCGCATCGTCGCCCCCTGGGGAAAGCACGCAAGCTCACGGAATTGTCAGCGGGAGGAGCGGCGCCGTGGCGCGAGTTTCGAGGTGTCCTGGACGCGGTCGGCAGGTCCCAGCGCGCCGGCCAGGAACAGCTTGATCGCCGCGCGCATGCGCTTCTCGGCAGCCTTCAGCTCCAGCGCCGTTCCGAACGTCGCCATACGATGGGTGTGGCCGACGACGACGTCGAGGAACACCTCGGCTGCGATGGTGGTGTCGTCGACATCGAGCGCGCCTTGCGCCACCAGATGGTCGAAGAAGCGCGCCGTGGTGGCGACGGCCTTCAGCCAGCCTTCCTCCTTGCCGAGCTTGGCGACGTCGGGGAAGTTGATGGCCTGTGCCGTCATCATGCGGCTAAAGGCGACGGCATCCGGGCCGCAGGTGAAGGTCAGCATCTCGCGTCCGATCTCGACCAGCCGCTGCTCGACCGGGATGTTCGAGGCGCTGGAGAGCTGCGTCTCCGCCGCCGCCGACAGCGGCGCAAGCCAGCGCTCGATCTCGCGCCTCAGCACGGCCGCGAACAGACCGCGCTTGTCGCCATAGCGGGAATAGACGGTGGGCTTGCTGACCCGCGCAGCTTCCGCGACCGCATCGAGCGAGGTCGCATCAAAGCCGCGATCAAGGAACAGGCGGGTGGCGACCTCGATCAGCCGCAGATCGCGCTCGATCGCAGCGGTCTTCGTCGGCCGGCCACCACGCGATTTCGGCACCTCGCGCCGTGGCGCTGCCGGTCTTGTCCTGGTCGCAGTCAATCCCATGCCCAATGATTCCTGCGCGGTCGTGATATCGGTCATTCGCTCTATATCGCGCAGGAGCGGAGGCGTCATCGCGAATCTGGCCGAATTGGCCATATCGTCAACGGTTTCGGTATTGCCTCGTTCCGTCACGAGGGATCACGGCAGCGTCGAGGTCCAGGCCTGGCCGGATGCAGCCTTCTCGTATCCGTACTGGTAGAGCGCCCGCATATAGGTTGTGTCGAACCCTTCCGACGGCGGCGCAGGATAGTCGCGCGCGATGTAGGAGAGATGGAAGCCCAGCCGGTTGCGCTTGGCGAAATCGTAGGTCGAGAAGATGATCGAGCGCGTCTGCGATTGGGTGATCGCCGACAGGCTGCGCGAGGCGACGTCGATGGTGCCGTTGGAGACGAGCTCGAAGTTGCGTTCGATCTTCTTGTTGACGAGGATGTAGATGTCCACCTTCGCATTGCCGGGCAGACGGCCACTCTGGAACAGCAGAGCTTCGGGCAAGGTCAGCACCGGCGCGGTCACGCCGCCATCGACATGCATCTCCTGAAACTTGCGGCCCCCGCCTTCGGCATCGATCATGATGGGCGGAAACACCAGGGGAATGCTGGCGGAGGCCGCCATCACGTCGCGAAACAGCTTGAGCGCCTCGGGCGTTCCGACCGCGGCAATCTTGCCCATGTCCCAGATCGCGGTGCGCTGCGTGTCGAGGTCGGTCGTCACCACGAGCAGCCTGCGGCCCTTGGCGTGCTCGCGCGCGACCTGTGCCATGATCTCGGGCCCGACATAGCGTGCGACGAGCTCGCGCAGCCTGGTGTTGCCAAACAGGCCGGATCCGAACAGCACGCGCATGATGCTGGGATCGTTCAGGAGGCTCTCCGCGATGCCGCTGGTGTAGACCTCCTTCAGCGTGTCGTCATATTGCGGTCCGAGAAACGCGAACGGCGCGATCAGGCCGCCGGTGCTGACGCCCGAGACGACCGAGAAGGTGGGGCGGGTTCGGGCCGCGGTCCAGCCGTTGAGCACGCCGACGCCATAGGCGCCGTCAGCGCCGCCGCCGGACAGCGCCAGATAGGTTCTCGTCGCAGTGCTGTTGTCTTTATCGAAGCTGAACTTGGTGACCGGCTCGTCGGCGTAGCGCCGGAGGCCGTCGATATCCAGCACGCGCGAGGCGCTGGCTTCAGCGGCCGTGTAGGGCGTGCGGGGCAGGGCGGTGCAGGCGCCGAGCGCCAGGCTGCAGATCAGGACCACCGATCCGATCAGGCCCACGCCAGTCTGCCTGATCCGGTCACGCGAGGAGACGGATGCGTCGGTCGAACACGAAGGGTACGGCATTGTCGGTGGCTGGCGATCACGCATCTACCGCCGCCGGCAAGTTCGCCGCGGCATCTCGTTCCAGCCCCCAGACAAAAACTACACTGTATCGTTTCGTTTGACAAGGGTGCGGGCACACGATCCTTGTGTGGGTCGTTGTCCAGTCTGATGCACAAACCGGCCCGAGCGCGGTCGGCGGGTTGATCAGCCTGCTCCGACACGCAATAAGCACCGCCATGAATCCCGACAATGACCTTCCCAATCACTTTGAGTTGCTCGCCACCGACGGGGCGGCGCGCACCGGGCGCCTGACCACCCCGCATGGCGTGGTGCGGACCCCGGCCTTCATGCCGGTCGGCACCGCCGGTGCCATGAAGGGCATGCACTGGCGCGAGGTGCGCGATGCCGGCGCCGACATCGTGCTCGGCAACACCTACCATCTGATGCTGCGTCCAAGCGCCGAGCGGATCGCGGCGCTCGGCGGCCTGCAGACGTTCACAGGCTGGAACGGACCGATGTTGACCGATTCCGGCGGCTTCCAGGTGATGTCGCTGGCGGATTTGCGCAAAGTCAGCGAGCACGCCGTCACGTTCCGCTCGCACATCGACGGCGCCAAGGTCGAGCTGTCGCCGGAGCGGTCGATCGAGGTGCAGCGTTTGCTCGGCTCCGACATCGCCATGCAGATGGATGAATGCGTACGGTTGCCTGCCGAGCGCGCCGACATCGAGCGCGCGATGCAATTGTCGCTGCGCTGGGCGGAGAGAAGCAAGCGCGCCTTCGCGAGCGCCCCGGATGGCCACATGCTGTTCGGCATCGTGCAGGGCGGCGACGTGCCCGAGCTGCGCCATGCGAGCGCGCAAGGTCTGGTCGGGATCGGCTTCCATGGCTATGCGATCGGCGGGCTCGCCGTCGGCGAACCGCAGGCGGTCATGCTGGCGATGATCGACGAGACCGCGCCGCTGCTGCCGAAGCAGCGGCCACGCTATCTGATGGGCGTCGGCACGCCCGACGACATCCTCGAAGCGGTGAAGCGCGGCATCGACATGTTCGACTGCGTGATGCCGACCCGCAACGGCCGGCACGGCGTCGCCTTCACGCGCTACGGCCAGGTCAATTTGCGCAACGCGCGCCATGCCGACGATCCACGCCCGCTCGATGAAGAGAGCTCATGGCCGTCGACGCGGAACTGCGCGCGCGCCTATCTGCATCATCTCGTCAAGGCCGGCGAGACGCTGGGCGCGATGCTGCTGTCCGAGATCAATGTCGCGTACTACCAGTCCCTGATGCAGGGCATCAGGGACGCGATCGCGCAAGGAAATTTCGAGGAGTTCTATCAGCGTACGCGCGCGGACTGGGCGAGGGGCGATATCGCCCCGCGCTAGCTCAACAGTCCAAACTCAGTTGCACACGAGCCGCCGCTTCACGGCATGCTTGGTCACGAAGCCGTAGCCGCAATTGTCGCAAGTCCAGAGGTAGCTGATGATGTGGTCCGAGACGTAGGCAGATGCTTCAGCGGCGACCATGGAGTCGGCGCAGACGGGACAGGTCGGCAACTCGCTGCAACGCGGATCACGCCTTAGCGCTACGGTCGACATCACTTCAGCAACCGCTGACATCGTGGTGACCTCCCTGCTTTGAGACCTAAGTCTAACATAAGCAGAATCAGTTGACGAGGTCGCAACACAAATGCGTTGGTTTTCTGCTAATTAAAGCTCACGCGATTTTGCGATGCAGCGTATTTAACATGTGCTGCATAGCCGCTTGCGTGTCGCCGCAAGCTGTCCGTAACTGCGCAGGGCCGCGACAGACGTGCAGATCGTCGCCACAGGGAGTTCATCATGGACGTATCGTCCAACACGGGTGCAGCGCACCAACCCGGCCGTGGCCGGATCTATGACTCGATCGTCGATGCCTTCGGCAACACGCCCATCGTGCGCTTGCGCCGGCTGCCCGGCATGCACGACGTGAACGCGACCATTTTGGCAAAACTAGAATATTTCAATCCTGCCGCGAGCGTGAAGGACCGCATCGGCGCGGCCATGATCATCGCGATGGAGAAGGCGGGCATCGTCAAGCCGGACACCGTGCTGATCGAGCCGACCTCCGGCAATACCGGCATTGCGCTCGCCTTCGTCGCGGCCTCCCGCGGCTACCGGCTCAAGCTGGTGATGCCGGAATCGATGTCGATCGAGCGACGCAAGATGCTGGCCTTTCTCGGCGCGGAGCTGGTGCTGACGCCGGCGGCGCAGGGCATGAAGGGCGCCATCGCGGCCGCCGAGGAGCTCTTGAAGACGACGCCGAATTCGGTGATGCCGCAGCAGTTCAAGAACCTCGCCAATCCGGAGGTGCACCGCCGCACCACCGCGGAGGAGATCTGGAACGACACCGGCGGCAGCATCGACTTCTTCGTGGCCGGCGTCGGCACCGGCGGCACGATCACCGGCGTCGGCCAGGTACTCAAGCCGCGCAAGCCGGGCTTGCGTGTGGTCGCGGTCGAGCCGGAGGAGAGCCCGGTGCTCTCGGGGGGACAGCATACTCCGCACAAGATCCAAGGCATTGGTGCCGGCTTCGTCCCTGACATCCTCGACCGCTCCGTGATCGATGAGATCGTGAAGATCAACTCGACCACGGCGATCGAGACCTCGCGCGCGCTGGCGCGGCATGAGGGCATTCCGGGCGGCATCTCCTCGGGCGCCGCGATCGCCGCCGCACTCGAGATCGGCAAGCGGCCGGAAGCTTCCGGAAAGACCATCCTGGCGATCGTGCCGTCCTTCTCCGAGCGGTATCTTTCGACGGCTCTGTTTGAGGGAATCTAGGACATGGCGGATCAACCGAGACGGCCGCGCACGCTGGGCGATGCCAGGACCGAGGCCGAGGCGGCGTTCAAGAAGGTGACGGCCAAGGTCGCCACGGCGCCGCCCAAGCAAAACGCCGTGCCCGGCATCAAGGAGCAGGTCACGCTGCGCATCGACCAGGACGTGCTGGAGTTCTTCCAGGAGGGCGGTCCTGGCTGGCAGGATCGCATCAACGAGGCGCTGCGCAAGGTGGCAGGGAAGTAGACTTCGCGGATGGGCTGTAGCTCCTCATCCTGAGGAGCTTGCGAAGCAAGCGTCTCGAAGGATGAAGGCCCCGCTGGTCGAGGCGCGCCTTCATGGTTCGAGACGGCGCTTCGCGCCTCCTCACCATGAGGATCACAAACGAAAAAGCCCGGCGCGAGCCGGGCTTCTGTCGTCTGGGATCCGTCTCGCTCTCAGCGGCGGAACATGCCGCCCATCATGCCGCCGACGACGCCACCGACGAAGGCCGCACCGGCAGCATCGCCGGGATTGCTGCGTGGCTGGGGAGCCGGTGCCGGCGCGCTGCTCTGAGCCGGGGCGGTGGCGGCGCGCCGAGCCGGCTTCTGGCTGCCGTCGCTCGCCGTTGCCGGGGCAGCCACGATTTCCGAGAGCAGGGCCTTGTGCTGGTTCTTGTTGAGATAACCCGACGAGGGATAGCCGCGCGCAGTCTGCCAGCGCTTGAGCACGGACCGCGTTTCGTCGTTGAAGACGCCGGTCTGGTTGGTGTCGAAGCCGAGCGCCGTGAGTCGACGCTGCACGTCGCGACGCTTGTTCTTGTCGAGACCGATTTGGTCCTCGGTCACTTGGGTAGCCTCATCCGTGAAGGTGGCGGGATCGACGCCGGCATTGAGCGTGCGGGTCGCGGTCGAGGGGCCGCTCTTGATCGCCGCTAGCCGCGCCAGCGCCAGCGCCTTGAACTGGCCGTTCGGGTAAGCGGTGAGGTAGGCATTGAGCTCCTCGGCCTTGTTGGACTCCTTAACCGAGCGCCAGTATTCGAGCTCGACACCGTCCGAGCTTCCGGTCGCCGCCGGCACAATGCCGGTCGCGGTCGGGGCCGCAGCGGCGACCTGGGTGGTCGGCGCCTGATTGAGATAGACGGAGCCGGTCAGGTTGGTGTGGCCCCAGGGCAGCTGGCCCTTGCGGGTCTCTTCATTGACCTGAGCGCGCACCGACGTCATGGCCTGCTGGATCTCGACGCCGGGCTTGGTGATGTTGTCAATCAACGCCCGCGTGAACGGGCTGTTGTTGCCTTCCTGGCCGTCGAGTGCGGTCTGGCCCGGGCCGGTGGCGAACGCGATCAGCGTGCCTTCGCCGGACTTCATCTCGGCGAGGCCGCTCTGGACGTTGACGCTGCGGGTCGCCGAATTCGACTTGATCTTCGCGGCGAACGGATTGTCCCGGCAGGCGTCGAGGAAGACGAGCTTGACCTTGGCATCGCCCATGGTCTGCTCGAGCGTCAGGTCGATGTTGATGGCGGCGCCCAGCTTGACGTCCATCTCCGACTTGATGTCGGCATCGACGGGCAGCAGGTAATTGGTGCCGCTGACGGCGATGCCGTGGCCGGCATAATAGAACAGCGCGATATCGGAGCCTTGCGCCTTGCGGCCGAAATCAAGCAGCTTCTCGGTCATCTGGTCGCGGCTGAGATTGGAGCCTTCGATCACCTCGAAGCCGACATTGCGCAGCGTGGCCGCCATCGCCTTGGCGTCGATCGGCGGGTTCGGCAATTGCGCGACGTTCTTGTAGGAGCCGTTGCCGACGACGAAGGCGACGCGGCGGTCAGCCTTGGCGGCACTGATCGACAGCGCCATGCACATCAGCGAAGCGAGGAGGGTGAGATAGCGCATTCTGAAATCCCCAGAATCGAATTGCAGGCAGCAACAAATCGGCCACGAACCTACACGAAGTGCCCGACTTCGCGCCACCAAAACGGCAGTCCGTTGCGTTCAACCCGCTGCTGTGTGGCCGAATGTGCACGATGGAGTGTCGCTCCAACGTGATCCAAATCACACGGCCACTTGGTTTTGTCGCGCGAGACGGCGCCAGGTTCACCTGGCCCGGGCGGGAACCGACGAAGCGGGCTTCAAATTGAGTAAATTGCCGAACAGGATCAGCGCGGCGCCGAGCACGGTCCAGGCGTCGAGCCGCTCGGAATACAACAGCCAACCGGCACTTGCAGTCAGTGGAACCCGCAGGAAGTCCATCGGAACCACGACCGTCGCGTCAGCGTAGCGCATCGCACTGGCCAGGCAATAATGTGAGAACGTGCCGCAGACGGCGATCACGCCGACCCAGCCCCAGACATAGAGCGACGGCCACGTCCAGACCAACAGCGTCGGAATGAAGCCCGCAACCGACTGCACCACCAGCATCCAGAACAGGATCGAGAGCGCACTCTCGGTGCGGGTCAGCGATTTGACCAGCGCCATCGCGACGCCAAATCCCATGGCGGCGCCAAGCGCGATGAGCTGCCCCGGATTGATCTCCCCGGTTGAGGGGCGGACAATGACGATAACGCCGACGAGGCCGAGCACGATGGCGGCGATCTTCCATGGCGTCATCCGCTCGGACAGGAAGCTCGCCGCGAGGACGGCCGTCCAGATCGGCATGGTGAACTCGATTGCCACCACCTGGCCGATCGGGATCAGTGTCAGTGCGAAGAACCAGCCGAGTTGGGCAACATAGTGCACCAAATTGCGGCCGACATGCTGCGGCAGGCGCGATGTCTTGAGTACCTTCCAGCCGCCGGCGCGGTAGATAATCGGTGAGAGCAAGACGAAGCCGGCGAGCGACCTCATTTCCATGATCTGAAAAACATTCAGCTCGCGCGTGGTCTCGCGCCCGGCCACTGCCATGATCAGCATCAGCGACAGCCAGCCGGCCATCCACAGTGCAGCCATCATTTTCGACGGTGTGGTGCTCATCTGCGGCGGATACGGAAAGGGATGGACCAAGGAGGGGCGGCCGGTATCGGCGACATTGCCGCCGTTTGCAACGGCCAAATCTGCGGATGCAGCGATGCCGGGCGGCATGCTAAGGCATCAGCGAACAACGACAAAGATCGGGAGACATTGCCCATGCGCATCTTGCAGCCGGCCGAGTGGAAAAAACCGCGCGGCTTTTCCCACGGCGTCGCGACCGAGGGGCCGGGCCGGTGGGTGGTACTCGCCGGCCAAACCGGGGGCGACGAGGCCGGCAGTTACGATCCGGACATGGCAGCCCAGGTCGCGACGGCGCTGAAGCGGATCGTCAAGCTGCTGGGCGAGGCCGGTGCCGGCCCCGAGCACATCGTCCGCCTGACCTGGTACCTGACCAGCCGCGCCGAGTACGAAGCGGCAGGTGCCGGCATTGGCGCGGCCTGGAAGGAAACGCTCGGCCGCAATTTTCCACCCTCGACGCTGCTCTATATCGGAGGCCTCGTGGACGAGCGTGCCAAGGTCGAGATCGAGGTCACGGCGTTTGTGCCCGGCCCATAAAAAAATCGATCCGGCGCGGGCGCCGGATCGATTGTCGCGTGAGCTAGCGTCTTATTTCGACATCGAGATGTGCGCGCCGCGGAACTGACTGTCCGCGCGCATCGTGACGTTCTGCTTGTTGCCGGACGTCTTGAGAGAGATGTTGGCGTTGAAGCCCGCGGTGGAGGCCACCAGCTCGTAGCTTCCGCCGCTGCCGCGGCCCTGGAGCGAACCGGAGATGTTGCGGCTGGTCTCGGACCAACTGCCTGCAATGGCGCCGCCTTCGGCCTTCACGTTGGCGCCGAGGTTGAATTTGTAGGCATCGCTGGCGCAGGTCAGCGACATCTCCATGGTCGGTCCGATCGGAGCGTATTTGGCCCGGCAGCGGATCCGCTCGGTCGAGCCGTCATCCAGCGTGACCGTGCCACCGCCGCTCCAGCTGCCCGCCAGCGGGGCGAACGGGCCGGACTGGGCACTGCTTTCGGTCGCGGCGATCCCAGCCCCAAACAAAACGGCGGCCGCGATCAGCAGCCGCCGGTTCCGGGCGCGAGCCTCAATTGGTTTATTGGCGCGATGCTTCCCACCGCCCGCTGCACGGTATGCCTGCAGATGCTCCATTCCACTTCCCCGATCCGGCGTTGCCGCTGAGTTGACCGTTGGCATATGCACCATTGATCGAAACTTTCACAAGTCCCCCGCTGCCGATGGTGCCGGAAACGTTAGCGCCGGGCGCGGTGATCTTGCCGCCGGCAACCGTCAGCATCGAGCTTGCGGTCGGCTCGCACGAACCGCTCTTGGTCACGATGGTGACTTGCCAATTGCCGTCATAGGGATTCTGGGCGAAGGCGGGGGCGGCGAGGGTGCCAGCGAGAACTGGGGCGGCACAGAACACCGCAATGCGACCAAAACGCATGAATTCGTCCTTGAATGTGTCTGAGTTGTTGACGCTTATTCGGACGAAATGTGACGGAAATTTGTTGCGATGCCAAAGCGAAAATTGTTCCTTTGGGAACAATGGTTTATTTGCGCTTTTGGCTCCAATTTCCGAAGCAGAATCAAGGGCGCCGCACGTTAAGGGTAAACGTCAGGACGACTCGGAAAGAGCTTGCTCCAGGAGACTTCGGCTCAGAGGGTCTTGGCTCAGGAGAGGCTCGGCGCGGAGGTCGCGAACTGCTCGTCCTGGACTTTGGCGGGTAGCGCCTTGTGGACCTTGGCGTAATCGATCACGTCGGCCAGCAGCTTGAGCCCGAGCGGCGCCAGCGCGCGCTCCCAAAGCTCTCGTGCGGTCTCGCCCTTCTTGACGAAGCACCAGTCCTGGGCGGCGATCGCGCCGGCATCCATGCGGTCGGCGAGATGGTAGATCGTGCCGCCAGCGATGGGGTCGCCTTCCTTGATGGTCCATTCCACCGCGGCCTTGCCGCGGTGGCGCGGCAGCAGCGAGGGATGATAGCCGATCCCGCCGAGCCTAGCGGCGGCGAGCGCATCCTTGCCGATCCTGGCATGGCTGTGCGCGGTGATGATCAGATCGGTGTCCGGGGCGATCTCGGAGGCCACCACCAGCTTGGGATTGGCTTGCACCTGCACCTCGATGCCCGCCGCCTTGGCCGCCGCGGCGAGGCGGTCGTCGGCGTCCGCCACCACGACCCGGACGACCGAGACGCTATGCTCCCGGAGCATGTTCAGGGTGGTCACGCCAAAATGGCGGGAGCCGACGAGGGTAATTCGCATGGGTGTCCGATCCGTCTCGCAACTGCGTCACCCCCGATAACACGTCCGCATGCCCTGTCACCACCCGCGCAGCGTTTGCGTGGGTTATCAACAATGCGCCGGGCGCCGCTTGCGCGAACGCCGGGATTGCGCCGTCGAGCCGTCCGGCGCCTTCCAAGCGGGCATGACATCGGCTTGGGAGCGAAGGCAATGCGCAGCGTCGGGTTTTTCGCTGTCGCGACACTGCTGGCGGCCACTTCGGCCCAAGCTGGCGGGCCTTACCCGGCGGTCCCGACCGGCGTTGCGCCATCAGGTGGCGCCGATCTCGGACGCCTACCGTTGCCTGGGGCCCTGCGTCGTGGACGAGAGCCTGTAGCGGGTTCCTGTGTTTCGTTCTTAACAGAGATGCCTCGGATTGGCTGACTCGGATTGGCTGATAAGGGTGCGCCAACCGGGGCTGGTGACATTTCAAATCAAACCCGCATCCGTTTTCGACCCCGGCTTTTGGCCGCCGGCGGCCTTTCATGCCCACGACTGACGAAATCATCGAACGGTAACACGATCTCAACCAGCTTGGCGTATCGACGAATCCGTCGCGGATTTGTATTGCGTACCGCGACACCGAAATCGTCCGCCGGCGTGGGCGCGCCGCCGGGCCTTTTCGCCGGGACAGATCTCATGCCGAACGCGATCGAGCAGATCGTCGACGCCTATGTGCGTCTGAAGAACCGCCGTGGATTGGACGAGCTGATGATGCACAGGCAGCGGCTCGCGGTCGATCTGAAGAGCCGGTCCGGCTATGATTTCAGCCTGCCGATCGGTCAGATCGACGAGGAGATCGCGATCATCGAGGCGGGGCTCAGCCGGCTCAAGTCGGATAAGTCCACGATCTAGACGTCGGCATCGTGCGCGATGCCTGGCGTTGACGCATTGTCGCAGTCCGAGCCCGGTTCATGCGGGGTTCAGGCCAGCCATGCGTCAATTGCCATGTCGTTTCGTGGGACGCGAATCCTGATAGGCTTGTCCCCGTGTTTTGAAGGAATCGTCATGATCGAACTTGCGCTGGCCGGCCTGCTTGCGTTTGCAACCGTGCCTGCGGCGCCGACAGCGCCCATGGTGGAGCAGGTTCAGTTCAGGGGCGGTCCGGGCGGGCAATGTCCACACGGCTACGATTACAACCACTCGAACGGCCGCTGCTATCCCAACGACCGTCACGCGCCGGGTGTCTACACCGGGGGCCACGGCTCGGGCTATGGGCGCCGTGGTGGCCTGTGCCCGCACGGTTACGACTATAATTACTCGACAGGCGAGTGCTACCCGAATCGTGCGCACGCGCCCGGCGCTTACGGTCGCCCTCAATATTACGGACGACGCGGCGGGCTCTGTCCGGACGGCTATGATTACAATTACTCGCAGGGACAGTGCTACCCGCACGGGGCACGTGCGCCGGGCATGTATGGGCGGTAGTCATCGCCGTGCTGAGGCGGGCGCTCAGTCGCGCCGGCCGCCGTCGATCACCGTGAACAGCGGCCGCGCCGGGGTGGGTTCGACCAGCAGCTCCTCTACCAGTGCGGTTGCGGCATCGACATATTTTCGGGTCGGCTTGTCGAGAGGGCGCTTGGCCTCGTCGTCGAGCGCGACTTTTGCGGCCTCGACCAGCTTGCGCATGCGCGCGGCATGGTCGTCGCCCGCGGTCAATGTCGCGCGCGCCAGCGAGCGCAGCACGAACAGCTCGCCCTCGAGACGAAGCAGACGGTCGTTGAGCCTGGTCAGGACGGCGTTGAGGTCGGCCATGGCGTTCGAAGCGGAGGATCCGTCCTGATCTAGCCGCGATCGGTGAACGGAGTGCAAACGGCGCCGGCGCAATTCGGCGGATCCGGCGTCACCGCAGGCGGCTTACCATTCGACGCCGGCCCAGCGCCGCCCGAACACCGGTGGCCTCGTCTTCACGGCCTGCCAGCCGAAGAAGTGGTGCTTGCCGGACCAGGCATGCACGATGCCGCTGCAGATGCCGCATTTGAAGCTGCCGCTGTGAGCCTCGCTGTGCTCCTCTCTGGTCGCGGTGTAGTTCATGCCGCAACCGGTGCAGGTGAATTCTTCGGTCGTCCAGATGCTGTTGGCCATGGCCCAGAATGCGTTTCGGTGACTACGAAGAACGGTAGTCACCAGCATTTGCAGCGGCGTAAACCGGCGCGGGGAAATCCGGTTAACCCGCGTTAGCCAAGCCGGGTTGGGACGGGCGATGCGGTATCCGGCAGCCGGTCGTCTTGACGCCAGATACGTTGCTGGCAATAACGGCTGAGCCCGCAAGCGCGGAAGTTGCGTTCATGCCGCAAGGAAAGCTGTGCCCGTGAAAAGCCTCCGTCAGTTGCTGACGGGCGAGGACGTCATCCAGCTCGTGATCCGCCTCGGCCTGCTCGCCCTGCTGATCATCTGGACCTTCCTGATCATCCGCCCATTCGTGCCGATCCTGGCCTGGAGCGGCGTGCTGGCGGTCGCGTTCTATCCGGCATTCAGCTGGGTCGCCAAGATCCTGGGCGGCCGACCCAAAACCGCAGCAATAATCCTGACCCTGATCACGCTGGGTATCGTCATCGGCCCGGCGACCTGGCTCGGCATCAGCGCGGTGGACGGCGTGCGTGAGCTGGCGCACCAGCTCGGCACCGGCGACCTCGTGCTCCAATCGGCTCCGGAGCAGCTTAAGTCCTGGCCGCTGGTCGGCCCCTGGCTCTACGAGCTCTGGGATCAGGCCTACAACAACGTTCGGACGGCGGTGCGCGAGGTGGCGCCGTATCTTCAGCCGCTGGCCGGCCCGCTGCTCTCGCTCGCGGGCGACGCCGGCCTTGGCACGCTCCAGTTTCTCGTCTCCGTGTTCGTGGCCGGCTTCCTGTTTCCGCATGGGCCGCGCCTGGTCGCGGCCGGCCGCAACTTCCTGTTTCGCATCGTGCCGGAGCAAAGCGAGCATTTCCTCTCGCTCGCCGGTGCGACCATCCGCGCCGTGGCGCAGGGCGTCATTGGCGTGGCGATCGTCCAGGCGCTGCTCGCCGGAATCGGCTTCAAGCTCGCCTCGGTGCCGAGCGCGGGCCTTCTTGCCTTCATCGTGCTGCTGCTCTCGATCGTGCAGATCGGTGCTTTCCTGGTGCTGCTGCCAGTGATCATCTGGATCTGGACCGCTAAGGACGTCACCACCGCGCTGCTGCTCACCGTGTTCTTCGTCCTGGTCGGCTTCATCGACACCATGCTGAAGCCGCTGGTCATGGGCCGTGGCCTGACCACCCCGACCATCGTGATCTTCGTCGGCGTGATCGGCGGTACGCTGGCCCACGGCATCGTCGGACTGTTCATCGGACCGATCATCCTGTCGGTGGCCTGGGAAATGATGATGGCCTGGATCAGGACCGAGGACCGGGCGGAGGCGGGGAAGGGTTGATCTCGCGCCCGCCAGCGCGCGGACTGCCCGCCATGGCGCACCGGGATCGGGTACGGTTCGGCCTGTGATCAAGCTGCGTCGCTAACTTGTCTGTTTGACTAGACAAGTTACCATTGGGTCGATTCTGTTTTCGACAACGGCAGCAATGGCAAAGTCTTCCAAGCTGGTTGCCGCCAGGCGCGGCAAGGTATTGTTGGTCAGACGCCGGTCGGACGGCCTGTGGATGTTTCCGGGCGGCCGCAAGCGTGCGCGCGAGTCGGAGAAGGACTGCCTGCGGCGGGAGATCAAGGAGGAATTGCCCAAGCTGAAGCTCGGCAGGATCAGCCTCTGGAAGGAAGTGAAGGCGAGGAACAAGCGCTCCGGCCGCAAGATGAGCGACGCGATCTTCATCGCCAAGTCCGCCAAGGGCAGGCTGGCGATCGGCGACAAGAAGGAGATCGACCGCGCCGCCTGGCACAAGCCCCGCGGCATCCGCCTGACGGCGACCTCGCGCTACATCCGCGACCGCCTGTTTCCGCGCAAGCGGCGGCGAAGCTGAGCCGCTAGTCCTCCCGCGCCGCCGATCGCGTCCTGCCAGCAAACCTCCTCGATTGCGCCACCTCCGGCTCGGGTGCGGCGAGCTTCGCGGCCTGGAGCTCCCGCATCTCCTTGCGGGCCTGGCGCGCACTGCGCATCGCCCGCTTGATGAAGGGATGCTGCGAGTCCTCGGCGAAGAACAGCACGACTTCGCAGCTCGGACATTGCCTGGAATAGCCGTCCTGCAACCGGCCGGCGCGATCGCGAAACACGTTCTTGCACCGCGTGCACTGAACCTGGACCGAACTCATGCGCGGATGACAATCACTTTGAAATGGATCGTCAGCTGATCCGAAATGTCTGAAGAAAGCTTGAATGCCGGCTTGGCTGGATGCCGTCAGATATCGCCGAGCCAACAAGACGTGTGAACCAGTTCACAAGCGCGCGGCGAAACCGCTGCTATGAAGACGTCATTGCTTAACCGATTCATTTCGAACGAAACGCCCCAGCGTGGCTCCAAGCGCTGGGGCTTTTTCGTGCCTCCATTCTCACAGCCAAGAGCAGATCGAAAGGGATCGCGCCGCCGCCTCGAACGTTATCGAGGAGGGGTGCGTTCGCAGGGCAAATCCCATATGCATGGCGCCGAGCTGCCGATTCGAGGGGCAAGGCGGCTCGCATTCAGTTTGCGGCGGTTCAAGAGCAGAAACGGGTCCAAGTGAGGCTTTCCACGAAGGCAAGGGTGGCCAAGAAGCCGCCGAAGAAGAGCAAAGGATCGCAGCGCGCCACGATCTCGTCTTCGTCGCCTCTCGGCATGATGGCCCTTCATCTGCTTGGACAATGGAAGCAGTCCGGACGCAGCGGCATCGTGTTTCTCGCCGAGAGCGAGAACAGGGCGGAGCGGCTCGGCAGCGTCATTCACGCGCTCGACCCCGCCTGCGAGGTGCTGGTGTTTCCGCGCTTGAATACCTTGCCGTTCGATCAACTGGAGCCCTCGCACGAGCTCGCGGGGCGCAGAGCCTCCGTGCTGAGGCGCCTTGCGAAGTCCAAGAAGCCGGTGTTTCTGGTATCGACGGCCGAAGCGGTGATGGAGCGGATGCCGCCGCCGGCCAGCCTGTCGCGCCTGAGCCTGAGCTTGAAGGTGGGCGGCACGTTCTCCGAGCAGGAGCTGGAGTCCCGCCTGCAATCCCTCGGTTACGATCTTGACGATGAGCCGGATTATCCGGGCGGGGCGCTGTTCCACGGCCAGACCTTCGAGATATTCCCGGCGGGCGCGCTGGGGCCGTTCCGGATCGAGCATTCGCAGCACACGATCAAACGGATCGTGGCCTTCGACCCGCATGAGCATAGGATCATCTTCGAGACCAGGGAGCTGCTCGTCGATCCCATGTCGGAGCGGCTCGGCCTTGCCGGCAAAGGCGGCAAGCGCGCCAGCCTGTTCGATTATTGCGCGGGCGCCAGATGGATCGCCGATGCCGGCGTGCCGTCGCATGCCGACGGATGGCTCGATACGATCGAGGAGGCCGCGCCCCGCAGCGAGCGGGAGCGCGAATATCTCGGGCGCAGCGATTGGAGGCGGCTCTCCAAGGGCATCAAGGTGCTGCCGCGGACGGCACCGTTCCAGGCCATCCCGGAATTTTCGAAGCTGACATCCTCCCGGAAGGCGTTGCGTGGCTTCGTCGAGGAGACGCGCCGGGCCGGGTCGCGGCTGATCCTCGTTGCCGCGCACGAGGACGATCTGCGCGTGATGGAGCGGATGAGCGGCGTCAAGGCGGAGCGCTGCGAAGACTGGGAGGAGGCCGCGCGCGGGCGGGGCGGCGAGGCAGCGCTGCTCGCCGATCTCGATGCCGGTTTCGTCGTGCCGGCGAAGAAGCCTCTGGTCGTGGTGACGGCGTCCGACGTGCTCGGCAGCCGCGCGCATCATCCGCAGCCGATGGCGCGCGCCTGGAGCGCGGCCTTCGACCATGCCGATGCGCCGGAGCAGGGCACGGTGGTCGTTCATCTCCAGCGCGGCCTTGCCGTGCTCGACGGCCTGCAGACCGTCAACACCGGCGGGGGCGCGATGCGCGAGATGATCCGCCTGAAGTTCGCCGGCGACAATGCGGTGCTGGTGCCGCCGCCCGATCTCGCCTTGATGTGGCCTTACGCCGCCGAGCTCGGCAGGCTTTCGCTCGATAAGGCGGACGGCAGCACGTGGTGGGCGCGCCGCAGCGAGGCCGAGCGCGAGATCCAGATCGCCGGCAAGGCGCTCGCCAAGCACATCAGCCAGCGCCGGCGGCGGCGCGGCGAAAAGCTGGTGCCGCCGGGATCGGCCTACGAGAAGTTCGTCGCGCGTTTTCCTTACTTCACGACGATCGACCAGGCCCAGGCGATCCGGGACGTGCTGGATGATCTCGCATCCGGCCATCCGATGGATCGGGTGATCTGCGGCGATGTCGGCTTCGGCAAGACCGAGGTCGCGCTGCGCGCCGCAGCCGCGGTGGTGCTGTCAGGCAAGCAGGTGGCGGTCGCGGTGCCGACGACGGTGCTGGCCCGCCAGCACGTCGCGACGTTCCAGAAGCGATTTGCCCCGTTCGGCATCGAGGTCGGCAACCTCTCGCGCGCCACTTCGGGCGCGGCACTGCGGGAGACCAAGGAGGGCCTGCGCAGCGGCCGGATCAAGGTTGTGATCGGCACGCAGGCGCTCACCGGCAAGGACGTCAGGTTCGACGATCTCGGCCTCGTCATCGTCGACGAGGAGCAGCATTTTGGCGCTGCGGAAAAGGCAAAGCTCGCGGGGCTCGCCAAGAACGTGCATGTGCTGATGATGAGCGCGACGCCAATCCCGCGTACGCTGGCCGCCGGTCTCGCCGGCTTCCGCGATCTCAGCGTGATCGCCTCGCCCCCGGTGCACCGGCTTCCGGTCGCGACCCGGATCGCGCCGCTGTCGGATGCGGCGATCGCCTCGGCGCTGCTGCGCGAGCAGCGCCGCCACGGCCAAAGCTTCCTGATCTGCCCGCGCATCCAGGATCTCGATCCCATGCTGGCGCGGGTGCGGGCCGTGGCGCCGGACCTGCGCATCGTCTGCCTGCACGGCAGGTTGGCGGCCGACGAGATCGACGACCGCATGATGAGCTTCGTCGAAGGCCATGCCGACGTCCTGCTCGCGACCAACATCGTGGAGAGCGGTCTCGACATTCCCCGCGCCAACACCATCGTGGTGTGCTGGCCGGAAAAATTCGGCCTCGCTCAATTGCACCAGCTGCGCGGACGCGTCGGCCGCGGCGGCATCCGCGCCTTCGCGCATCTGCTCACCGAGACGGAGTCCGGACAATCCGAGAAGCGCCTCGCCGTGCTCGAGGAGTTCAGCCGGCCGGGCGCGGGCTTTGCCATCAGCGAGCGCGACCTGGATCTGCGCGGCGCGGGCGATTTGTTCTCGGAGCAGCAATCCGGCCACGTCCAGGTGTTCGGGCCGGTGCTCTACAGCCACCTGCTGAAAATGGCCTCGGAGAAGAGCGACGAGCAGCTGTGGGTGCCCGACCTCAACCTGCCGGTCGGGGACATGCTGCCCGAGAGCTATGTGCAGTCCGAGCCGGTGCGGCTCGAGCTCTATGCCCGCGCCGCACGATGCAACGACGAGGACGATCTCGACGACCTCGAGGAGGAAACCTCCCGCCGCTTCGGACCCTTGCCAAAGCTCGCGCGCGACTTCTTCGCCGCGGCCAAGCTCAGGATCGAATGCAAGCGACGCGGCATCATCCGCCTCGACGTCGGGCCTGAAGCTGCGGCCGCGACGTTCCTGCCCGGACGCCTGCGCAAGTCGCGAGGCAAGTCACTGCAACGCGACGGCGACCGCGTCGTCTATCACAGCCCGATGCGCGATGCGCCGTTCGAGCGGGTAGAGGAACTGTTCGAGCTGCTGGACGAGGGGTAGGGGCTTGCGCGTTCGTCAGCGCTCGCAACTGCGAATTCGTAGCGGAAACCCTGCTCCACCATTATAGTTAATTTGGGCGTGGCGAAGGAGATCGTCCGATGTCACATGCCATTCGTCCAGTGATTGCCACGATTGTCGCAGGCTCATGTCTGTTGGCCCTGGTGCAAGCGGGCGGCGCAAATGCCGGCTCCGCCGGAGCGGGCATGGGAACGGGGCAGGGTAGCGCTGGCGGCTCGGCGCCTTCTGGAATGGGGACGAGTGCGGGCAATGCAGGTCCCTCAGCACCCCCAGGGATGGGGACGAAGGACATCGCGCCCGGCGGAGATCTGGGCACCAACAGCGAAGCGACCAATTCGAACGTCCAGCCCGCCACGCCTGCGAGGTCGCGGGCGGCAGCTCAGGCCGCGAGAAATGCCGGGGCTGGTCGCGCTCAAAATGGCCTGCCGATCGGCGCAATTGGCAGCGGCACGAGCAATGAAGATCAAAAGGCCGCTGGTTCGGCGTTCTCCCAAAGAAGATTCCGACCGGCAACACAGGCTCAAGGAAACGCCAGTGTTGGTTCAAATAGTCTGTCAGGGAGAGGTTCGAGCCTTTCGGACCAGATCAGTCGGCCGCGAGCCGCACGAGCTGGAGACAAGGTGCTGGATGCCAAGGCCCGGGTCGAGCGACGAACGACTGTGTCGCCCAAACGCGTTACGAGCCCGATAGGACCAGGTTTGTAATCTGCGAGCGACGGGGGAACAGGTCGACTCGGTGCATCGCGCTCTACCAAAGCACATGTGGCGCTCGCGGTTTGAGCGGACGCACGAGCTGTTCGAGCTGCTGGACGAGGGGTAAATCGGAAAGTGCGAAAACAACCCCATGCACAGTAGCTATGTGCTTGTGCGATAAGGCGTTCTGCATTCGGCGCGTCCATCGCGGCCGAGGTGGCCCAAGCAAGCGTGGTCCACGACCCGAATCAGGCCTATCGTGCCGAGTCCGTGCCGGAGGCGCCGTCACTTGGCCGTTGATTTGTCGGGCAAAACAGTGGCATTATGCCAACTTCGGAAAATCCGTTGCTGGCATGGCTGTTGCCGGATGCGCGGCGAGGAGCTTGCGCCGGATCCGTAATCGGCCGGGGGCGCCGGCCCGTCCGCCGGCCGCGCCGCTAACGCGGAATTAATCCAGAAAGCCGACAATTTTAGGCAGTTGTGTATGGGTGCTGCGTAAGCGGATCGTCGCGAGGGCGTTCCAGGGGGCGGCTTCCTGTTGCTCGCTCCATGGGGGTCAGTGCAAATGACCACGTCCTTCGAAACGCCAAGCTTCGCCGAAGAGCTCGACGCCGTCGCCCTTGCAGACGCTGCAGGCGCGCAGGAACCCGCAGGCCCGGAAGCTGAAACGCCGCCAATCACGCCCCGCCGCAAGACGATCCTGCCGCTGGCGGTGTGTGCCCTCGCCATCAACGGCGCGGCGGCCATCTATACGTCGCCCTCCGGCATGCCGTCATTGAATGTTGCCAGCCTCGCCGAACTGCTGCCGCGGCAGGAGGCACCGGCACCGAAACCGGATCCGGTCGTCACCGCCCTGAAGGAGATCCAGTCGGCCCAGCAGCAGCACACCGCTTCGCTGCATGAGAACAACCAGACGCTGCAGCAGAATGCAGCCTTGCTGCAGCAGGATTCACTCTTGCTGCTGTCGCTGCGGCAGAGCATCACGGACGAGCGGGTCGACGTGAAGAAGATCTCCTCGCAGCTGTCCACGCTGATCGCCAAGGTCGACTCGCTGCAGAATGTGATGATGTCGGACGTGACATCGTCCGTTCGCAGAGCGAATGCGCGCTACGGACTATCCGCCGCGATGCGCAAGCGGCTGGTGCGTGAGCCCAAGCCCCTGGGGCCTCTAGGGCCGGTGTCGATCGGAGGGGCTCCGCTGACCGCGCCGGCTGCGGTGGCGGCGCCGGAGAGCTGAGGACGCGTTCTGGCTAGGCCGCTTCCTCCTTGAACGAGGTATAGACCCGGCCTGTGGGATCAACGACCCGAACGTCCCAGCATCCGTCCTCGACCAGCTCCCTGGCCTTTTTGAGGGCCGCGGCGAGTGAGGACCGCTTGAGATTGACGACGCCCGCCGTGTCGAAACCGTTGATTTCAAACATGCCGTCCCTCCGGTTTTGGGGAATCCTACACGTTTCCGGCGCGATGTCAGCGGGTTTGTCAAAGTTTCAGTTGCTGGGCCTTGGCCTCCAACCGTATTCCTGATGGGAAATCGTGGCGGTGATGTCGGCCTCTTTGTCTGCCGAGAGGCGCCAGGCCGCCACTCCGAAGCACAACGTCAGGACCAGGGCCGTCGCAAGCAGAAGCATCGAGACGAAATGGCTCACGCGCGTCACCAGCGGTTGGAAGCTCCGAGAGAGCGAACACGGGTTGCCGATTCGGAAAATACAGACGGGCTGACCTAAAGCCCTGGTTTCCACATCAAGTCACACAGGACCAAAGGCGCTCACGATCCCGATCGTGATCGGGACCAGCGCGACGATCGTCCATAAGGCGGGCGAGCTGGAAGACAGACCGGCGAAAAAGATCAAAAGACCGAAGCCCACAAGGGCCGCCGAGATGGCATAGGCGAGTGCTTTTTCCATCGTTCGATCCACGAGGAAACGGGATGGATTGCGCCTGTAGGACTCAGTGCCGATCGAAACGTTCCCATGCTGATCTGGATTGGCGGTGCATCAGCATCTCCGCAGCTCCGCTCAGCATGTCGACCACCAATGCGGCTACGAAGCCTGGAGCCACAAAATCACTGGGCCATGTCTGCGCGGATCGGGCACCGGATCCGCGACGTGCTTCTAAGGCCGTGACGGGTCGGTCCCGGCCTTCCGCTCAACCATCGCCATTTCCACTTGGTCAGCAAGGACCGTGAGGTGGCTTGCGAGCCTGTCGAACACTTCGCGCTTGGCCGGATCGGTAGCCAAGTCGCGGATCAGGGCGCGTTCGGCCGCATCTTTGCCAAGTTTCTCGATCTGCGCCAGATAGTCCTTCATTGGCAATTGGCTTCGTTCTGCGCAAACAAAACGTACAAGCAATGTGCGAAAGCGAGCAGAAGCGATTGCCGATTTTTCCTAGTCTTCGGTGGCTTTGGCCTTCCCCAAAGGTCCAAGCACCTCCAGCGGCCCCGGCCTCACACCCCAAAAGCCCCCCACGGTCGGGGCCGTCATTGGCGCTAGGCGCGATTTGCGATCGTGGCCGTTACGCCTGCCTCTGAGCGTTCGCGGATGGAGGAGCCGAGTCGCATCGCACGAACTGCGACAACGGCGCAGCACTCTTCAAAGGAACTGACTCCATGCCTCTGCATTCCTCGATTGCATGATTTTCCCACTTTTCGGTCGGCTCGTTGACGGAGGGGGTACATGGGCACTTTCGATCACACCGCTGTTCTGAAGCAGCGTTTCGATGAGCTTGCTTCTGGGCTTTCCGCATTGGAAGATCTGCGCTCGCGCGTAGTCGCAGCCGAGCAAATGCAAGAGAGGCATAGTCACGCGGGCAAGCCGCCCCCGACAATTCGCAAGGGTGGCAACCCTAAATCGCGATCAGCAGAAACCGATCGGCCAAAGAGGCGCTAGGCGCGGCCCCCGGTTCACGCTTCAGAACAAGGGCCGCCGCCCTGGAACAGCGGCCCTACCGGGTTACGATAGATCCGAGATGAAACTTGCCAGCCCCGGTAACGACATGTTCGTCCTGGAGGGACGTTCCTGCATCAACAAACGTGAATCCAAAGGAACGGCCCCGGGCGTCCCGGGGCTGGCTGCGGACACACCGAGGCCGCCCGACGCACCACTCAGCGTGGCACGCCGGGTGATATCGTCTGCTCAAACATTCGAGCTGGGTGTCTCAAAAGATACCGTCCAGCATTAAAATTTCGAGGTCTAGGCCAGAACCAGCCCCGACGGCAACGCGAACGGCGGCCGGTGAACACGTTCGAATGCGGCGCCCGAGAAAGGAGGCCGCAACCATTGGGGCCTACCGGTTCACGCTGGCGGACCACCATCGTTCGCCGCACGCGACCTCTCCGCGCGTGAGGGCATCAGCAGAAGTAGCAATTGTTCAGCTCGCTCCTTGGTCAGATTGGCCGCCATATCGGTCCCGATCAGTGCTGGGCCCCTGCGTTCTCGATCGTAGACCATCCAACCCTTGCCGCCCATGCGAATGAAAAATCGGCTTTGCGACGGAACCTCGTCAGTCAATGAAGCATGCTCCCGATTTGCCCAGCACCTCTCAGGAAGCGGCATTCTTCTTTGTAGCTTCATTCGCATATGTGAATCGTTTCGGGAAAAAGTGGCAATTGGTCGAGTTTTCGTTCACAGTTGAGTGCACTGTCACCGTAGATTGTCAGATCCGGCGGGGGGCTGCTTGGAACGCCTCGCTTGACTTCACGACCGTGGTCACGCGCCAGCGGTTGTTGAGTTCGTGGGGAAGCCAATGATGTGCGCATCAACCGGCGAAGCTCCGGCCTTCCTGCGTCAGCTCGAAGCTCTCGCCATTTGCGCAGAGCAAACCCGCCTCGACCATTTGCTTGGCAAATGACAGGCTGCACACCGGCTGCGAGCCGCCCGGATGATACAGCCGCGTGCCCCGCGCGATCAGGTGCCCATACAGCAGAGCGAGCCGCAGCGGCCTGACCATCCCGGGCGAGACATTTGGCATTCCTGCCAAAGCGTGCGGAAGGCCCTTCGTTCCTGCGTGGAGTCGAACGACTGACAATTGTCAGTCTGCGGAGCATTGACCGCGGCTGGCTGCAGCTAATCGCCCGCGAGCGACTGCATCGCTTCCAAGAGGCGTTCAAGCCCGAACGGCTTCTGGAGCATGATGCTGCCGGACACCGGACGCGGAGCGGCGTGCGTGTAGCCGGTGGCGTAGATCACAGGCATGCGCGGATTGGATTGCCTGCACTGGATGGCGACATCCCAGCCCGTCAGGGAGCCTGCCAACCTGATGTCGGTGAACAAGAGATCGGGTGTGGCTTCGGCACAGAGCTCGAGCGCGCGCTCGCCGCTATCAGCTTCCATCACCTCGTGCCCGTGAGTCTCCAGGATGTCGACCACCACGTCCCGGATCAGGTCTTCGTCTTCGGCTACAAGAACCCGCAAGTCTCCCTCCAGTCGCGCTCTTCGTCCACGACATGAGGACCCATGCGCAGAAAACATAGTGCCGGCTGGTCGGCGCCGCCTCCGCCAACTCGGCCGACGAGCCAGCGAGACTCAAGCTGGAACGGGTGACCTTTGTTCCTGCCCACCTGCTGAGCCGGACGGCATTTCGATTTTTGCTACTTGATTTTATTGGTGAGCGCGCTGGGCTCGAACCCAGGGCCGGGAGCCTGGATCGGGCAATGAACCAAGAGCATGCGAGGCGACTATTTCACCGACATGGAGCAGGACGACAGCGACGCTGAGGACGATGATCCGGAGGAGGCGAAGCAGCAGGCTCCGGAAATGTGCCCGTGCGCTTGATTCTGCTCATGCCATAGCGGTTGTCTCACGAGTCTCGAAATCGAACGCTGCCGGGCTCGAAATACATGTCCCGGCAGCGTGTCATTCTCAAACTGAGCGCTGAAATCCCAGTTGGCTTCGACTGTGCAACGGACATGCCACAGGCTTGTGACAGGAGCCCGCCGGTTCGCGCTGGCGGGCCTTTGATAGCTTAATAGTAATGGCGCCTTGGGCGGTGATAATAGTCGCCATAACCGTAATATCCCTGCCGGCCCTGCTGAAACTGTGGCGGCACCGTGCCGTTGGGGTAGCACCGACCGTCTCGAATATCGACGTCGGCGCCGTGGCCGCATCGGACGGGATGTCTACCGTAGCCTCCACCGTAACCTCCGCCGCCGCGATGATAGTACTGCCGCGCAGCTTGTTCTTGAGGAGGGAGGGCTCCGTTCGGATAACACATGCCGTCTCGGGCGCTCAGGTCCCAACCGTGGCCGCATGGAGGCGGGTGTCTTTGCACACCATACTGGACCTGCTGGATGGGTGGCTGAACCAGCCCCGGCACGGGCGGGCCCATAAGTAATGCTGCGGCGAGCACGGAAACGATCATCTGAGAATCTCCATGGGGCGCAGCGTGCCTCAGCACGTATGAACCCGCTGTGAATGGCACGGCTCACGTTGGCGGCTTCTTCGCAAAGCCTAGGGTTAGCACCATAACCACTGCCAAGAGAACCCAGCCGACAATATCGATGGCGGTCATGGCTGCACCCGGCGAGTGTGCACACTGTGTGCAGGCCCCAAAAATCCCCTCAACTCGAAGGGCTGAATTTTGGCTCTAGGTGCTTGATTAGCTTGGTGAGCGCGCTGGGGCTCGAACCCAGGACCCCGTGATTAAAAGTCACGTGCTCTACCGGCTGAGCTACGCGCTCCCATGGCCGCTGATGGCTCGAAGAGATCGCCATCGTGTTCGGACATTCGAGAGGCATGTCTTGCCGCTTCGCCTAGAGATCGCGTCGCGGGGAAAACCGGCTGTTTCCGGATCATGCCTTCGGCCCGCGCTGTGTAGGGGGAGTGGCTGCGGAGGTCAATAGTGCGGGTGGTTGCCGAAGATCGCGGCAGGAGCGGGGATTTGCCTGGGCTATCCGTCGCTTAGGCCAAAATTCTCACCTCGATTGGCGGCCGGTCATCCACGCCGGAGACCACGTGATTCCAGGCACGAGGCCGAAGACCGGCGTGGAGCAGGATCAGTTCGTCTCCCGCCGGACCTCGCTCGGCACCGGCTGCGGCGTGCCGGTCGGGTGGGGCAGCGCGACCGGGCGCAGGCCGATCAGCTCGGCGGTGCGGATCGCGCTGTCGCGCCAGAACTGGAACGAGTTGATGCGGCTGAGCTCGAGGATGGCGATGGCGACGGCGGCGAGGAACGGCAGGCTCTGCAGCACCAAGACGCCGGCGAAGATGTAGATCTCGGTGATCTGCTTGTAGCTGTTGGTGGCGATCAGCACGCCGGCGCCGACCAGGAGCAGGGTGCCGATCACGGCTTCCCAGAACGCCTGGAACTCGATCGACATGCGGGACAGGCCGCCTTTGGAGGTGCGGGCGAAGGCGATGTGCTCGGTGATCAGGCCCTGCGCCACCGCGCGCGACACCGTCCATTGCACGCTCATCGCCGCGATCATGGCGCCCAGCATCTGGCCGGGCTTGATGGCGACGCGGGCGCGGTACATCGACAGGAAGTGCACCAGCGAGACGATGAAGGCGCCGACAATCGGCAGCGTCAGGATCTTGTCGGGAATGGCGATGTCGGCGAAGGCGACGATCGGCACCCAGATGAGGTTGAGCAGCGCCACGACCACGCCGAGGCTTTCGGCGCCCAGCCAGTTCAGCCAGCCGAGGCCATATTCGCGCTTCTGGTCGGGCGTCAGCCGGCTTGCGCCGGGCAGGAAGCGGCGCCAGTGCTTCTTGACGATCTGCAGGCCGCCATAGGCCCAGCGGTGCCGTTGCTTCTTGAAGGCCTCGTAGGTGTCCGGCAGGAGGCCTGCGCCGTAGCGGGTATTCGTGTAGTGGGTGGTCCAGCCGAGCTCTTGGATGGCAAGGCCGAGATCTGAGTCCTCGCAGATCGTGTCGCTCGACCAGCCGCCGGCCATGTCCATCGCGGCGCGGCGGATCAGGCACATCGTGCCGTGCACGATGATGGCGTTGGCCTCGTTGCGCTGGACCATGCCGATGTCGAAGAAGCCGGCATATTCGCCGTTCATGATGTAGTGCATGATCGACAGATCGCCGTCGCGGTGCTCCTGCGGCGCCTGCACGAGGCCGACGCGCGGGTCGGCAAAAGCAGGCACGAGGTCCTTCAGCCAATCGGGCTCGACGACATAGTCGGCATCGAGGATGCCGATGATCTCGGCATCCGCCGCGGTGCGGTCCATCGCAATCCGCAGCGCGCCGGCTTTGAAGCCCTGCACCTTCTCGGCGTTGATGAACTTGAAGCGTTCACCGAGCGCGCGGCAATGGTCCTGGATCGGCTGCCAGAAGGCGGGATCCGGCGTGTTGTTGATGATGACCACGCATTCGTAGTTCGGGTAGTTCAGCCGCGACAGCGCATCCAGCGTCTGCTTCAGCATCTCGACGGGCTCGAAATAAGCGGGGATATGGATCGAGACCTTGGGGCAGTAATCCTCGGGCACGTTCTCGACCGGCTTGTTCTTGGCGATCAGGCGCTGCGGCGGCCGGCCGAAGGCAACCGCGGCGATCTCGTCGATGCGCGCCATCGCGATGAGGACCAGCGGAACAAGGAGGATCATGCCGAGCGTCAGCGCGAAAGCGGAGCCGAACAGGAAGTAGTGGCCGTTCCAATAGGCGAACACGGTCGCGGCCCAGGCGCCGACGCCGTTGGCGGTCGCCGACAGCAGGAAGGCTTGCCTCGCGGTCGCCTTCTCGATCCGCAGGATCGGTAACGACAGCAGCACGCCGACCAGCAGCGCGATACCCATCAGCTTCCAATAGTCGGGGTTCTCGACCGGGCCGGTCCAGGCGAATTTCGGCTCGCCGCTGGCATTGAGGACGCCCCAATACGGACCGACGCCGCCTTCGAAGAATTTCCAGGGCCGATCGAGGGCTTCGACGATGTTGTAGTCCATGCCGAGCGCTTCGGCGCGGGTGACGAAGTTGCGCAAGGTCAGCGCCTGCTGGAACGGACCTGGATCTGCGTTGCGCAAATTATAGCCTGCGCTCGGCCAGCCGAACTCGGCGATCACGATGCGCTTGCCCGGGAACTGATTGCGCAGGAGGTCGTAGCGGTCCACGGCCTGGTCGACGGCCTGATCCGAACGGAAGTTTTCCCAATAGGGCAGCACGTGCGCGGCGATGAAGTCGACGCTGGAGGCGAGGTCCGGAAAATCGCGCCAGATGTTCCAGATCTCGCCCGTCGTCACGGGAACACGGACCGCGCTCTTGACCTTCTTGATCTTGCTGATGAGGTCCTCGACCTTCATCTCGCCGCGGTAGATCACCTCGTTGCCGACCACGATGCCGATCACGTTGCTGTTCTTGCGGGCGAGCTCGATGGCGGCCTTGATCTCCCGCTCGTTGCGATCCTCGTCCTTGTCGATCCACGCGCCGACCGTGACCTTGAGGCCGAACTCGGCCGCGATCGGCGGCACCAGCTCGCTGCCTTCCGTCGCGGTGTAGGACCGGATCGCTCGCGTGAGGGTCGAGAGCTTCTTCAAGTCCGCGCGAATCTTGTCGGGGTCGACCTTGAGGTCGACGACATGGCCCGGTTCGAACGGCGTATAGGACAGGCTCGGCACCAGGCCCTTGAAGTCCGGCGCAGGTTCCCTGTCGCGCAGGACTCCCCAACTGCCTGCGTGGAGCGCAGACACGAGCAACAGAACGGCGGCGACAACGCGCATCGCGGCTAAACCAATAGGGGCTGAGGTGGCAGGGAAGCGGATCCGACCCCGAGATCCGACCAAGTCCGCGGCAAAGGGAGCATATCTCTGCCGCGCGGTTTCACAACTGTCATGGCCTCATGTCCTTATGAGGGCATGGCCTTTTCGAACGACGCGCGGCAGTGCCAACCGTCTCTATGGCCGGTCGTTCCTGAACGGCAGCTGAAACGACCGGAGCGATTTTGGCTTGGGCTATTTCGCCGGCGTCGGGGACGGGCTTGCCGCAGGCGAGGGGCTCGCGGCGGGCTGCGGCTGCGCATTGGCGGCCGGCGCTGCCGGCTGAGCGGCCGCGGCCGCCGCCTGCTGCGGCTGGGCGGCCGGGTTGATCCAGCACGCGTGCACGCGGCTATCCAGAGTTTCGGCCACCTTGGGGTCGATCTGGCCGCCGAAACGGGTCAGGCAGCGGAACGCGGCCTGGATGTGGCCGCCGGGACAGCCGAAGCGGTCGTAGAGGTCGAGATGACGGAATGCGGTATCGAGGTCGTCCCGCCACATCAGCCGCACCACGCGCCGGCCGAGCCAGACGCATTCGGGATTGCCGGCCGGGCCGTTGATGACCTGGGCGGCTTCCGCGAACTCGTCGGTGCGGCGCTGATTCTGGGCGGCGTCCTTGGCGGCGTCGGCGGGCTGGGCTGCCGCCTTGCCCTGTTCGGGGCCCGGCGGACCGCTCTGGGCGGAGGCGCCGCCAGCACCGGTCAGAACGAGCAGGCAGGAGACGGCCAAGGTGGCGGCGAACTGCCGCAGGACCGCATTTCGTGACTCGAACACCCGTTGCCGCATGAATTCCCCAATGTATCCGCTGGCCGTCCGCGTCAGGAGCCCCGCGGACGCGCTAGCTGATGGCGTCCAAATGGGTCTCCAATGCGGCGGAAAAGTCTTTCGGAGTCCATGACCTGTATTTCGAATTTTGTCCAGCAAAGTCACGATCCTAGATCCCGGTGAACCGGCGCAGGTAAATTCCTTGGGGGCGCAAGGGATCCACCGGACGTGCCCCCTTGGCAGACGGCGTGCGAGAAGGTAATCGACGGCCCTTCGCGGAGGACGGAACCGATTTCTCTTCGTACGCCACTGGCGCTTCTGCTCGTCTCACTGGGTGCGATCGCTGCCGTGTGGTGGTGGCTTGCCACGCCGATCACGCTCGCGCGCGCCCCGATCGATCCCGCCGACAAGGTTCAATGCGTCTCCTACGCGCCGTTCCGCGGCGAGCAGTCGCCGCTGGACGCATGGACCCATATCGATGCCGACCAGATCGAACAGGACCTGCGCCAGCTCAAGGAGATCACCGACTGCGTCCGCACCTATTCGCTGGAGAACGGGCTCGACCAGGTGCCGGCGATCGCCGCCAAGGTCGGCGGGATGAAGGTGCTGCAGGGCATCTGGCTCTCGAGCAACCGCACCAAGAACTACGAGCAGGCCGGGCTCGCCATTCGCCTCATCAAGCAATTCCCTGACGTCATCACCTCCGTCATCGTCGGCAACGAGGTGCTGCTGCGCGGTGAGATGACGACGGCGGACCTCGTCGCTCTCATCCGCCTGGTTAAGACCCAGGTCGGCGTGCCCGTGACCTATGCCGATGTGTGGGAATATTGGCTGAAGAACCGCGAGGTGTATGACGCCGTCGACTTCGTCACGATTCATATCCTGCCCTATTGGGAGGATTTCCCGATCAGGGCGAAGTTCGCTGCCGCCCATGTCGAACAGATCCGCGAGCGCATGGCGGTGGCGTTTCCCGGCAAGGAGATCCTGATCGGCGAAACCGGCTGGCCGAGCGCGGGCCGCATGCGCGACGGCGCACTGCCCTCGCGCACCAATCAGGCGCGCGTCGTCTCGGAAATCCTCGGCCTTGCGAAGGCGCAGAAGTTCCGCGTCAATCTCATCGAGTCCTACGACCAGCCCTGGAAGCGCAGGCTGGAAGGCACCGTCGGCGGCTATTGGGGCCTCTACGACTCGGTGCGCAGGAGCCTGAAATATCCGCCGGGACAGCCGATCAGCAATTTCCCGTACTGGAAATGGTACATGGGCGCCGGAATGGGGCTTTCCGTGCTGGTGTTCGCTGTCGCGCTGATCACGCTGCGCCGCCGGCCGTGGACACCGCGTTTCCCGGCCTGGCTCGGCGTCGGCATCTCGGCGACGACCGCCGGAATCCTGCTCGGGATCGGCGCCGACAAGATGTACTACGAGAGCTACGGGATCGGCGGCTGGCTGCTCTGGGGCGCGTTGCTGCTGGCCGGCATCCTGTCGCCGATTTTCTGCGCGCAGGCGATGGTGATCGGCCGCAGCCTGCCGACCTTCCTCGACCTGCTCGGCCCGCGCGAGGGCCGGAAATGGTCGAAGCTCACGGCGGTGCTCGGCCTGACGCTGGCGGTGACCGCGGTGATCGCTTCCGCGACCGCGCTCGGCTTCGTGTTCGATCCGCGTTACAAGGATTTTCCTTACGCCGCGCTGACGATGGCTGTGGTGCCGTTTGCGCTTCTGATGCTGAACCGGCCGCAGATCGGCCAGCGTCCGATCGCCGAAGCGGTGTTCGCGGGGGTGCTGGCGCTGTCCGCCGTGTACGTGCTGTTCAACGAAGGTCGCGACAATTGGCAGTCGCTATGGACCTGCGCGATCTATCTGTTGTTCGCGCTCACGCTGTGGCGGGCGCGGGCCGAGCAAAGCCAAGAATAAGCAGGCCGATCGCAAGGCCCGACAGCACGACATTGTAGAGCACGATGCCGAGGCCGGCGGCGATGAGGCCGACGGTCAGCAGCACGATCGACGGCCGCATCAGGTTCAGCGTCGCAACCACCAGCGCCACGATGCCGAACACCGAATTCTTGAACAGCACGGTCGAGACCGAGCGCGACTTGCAGACCAGGGTCTGAAGCCCGGCGTCGCAGGCGAGCGCGACCTGCGAAAATTCGATCGCGAGATAGCGCACGTAGAGCGCGCAGCCGACGGTGACGAATCCGACCACGAGCAGGAACTGCACCTGGTAGGGCGTGAGGCGGAAGGGCTTCTTTGTCATGGCCGCAATATGGTCGGGAAGGCGCGGCCAGGCAACAGGGCAGGCGAGGTTTCTGTTGATCCGCCCGGGCACTCTCCAGGAACACGCGAGCCTCCCGCTGGTTCTCAACATTGTGTTGCCAACACCGCCTAGGAGTGAGGCATGGACAAGCCGACGCAGGAGCAGCTGAGCGAGCTCAAGAGGCTGAGCAAGGAGGCGCGGGTCGAGGATTGGTCGGACATCGTCCAGTCCAAGGACGAGGCGGAGATGCGCATCCGCGATCTGAAGGAGAAGGCGCGCATGGAATAGGTCATCGCCTGCGCCAAGGGCGATCAAGGACGATCAGCTGCGACCTTGCGTGTTCCGGCTCTGCTCCGCCAGCCGGCGCTCGTATTTTTCCGCCAAGGCGAGCAGTCGCTTCCTGATGTGGGGATCGGCCAGCTCGGCCAGTTCGCGGATCAACGCGAGTTGCTCCCGCAGAAAGTTCGCGTCCGTCATCTCCGCTCCGAATCAAGTCCGGTGCGGAGTGTGCCGTGTCAGGTTGGTCTCGTTCGTATCATTTGGTACTTGGGCGGAGGCATGAAGCCGCTCACCGGCCATGTGCGCCTACCAGACTTACTTCAACCCCAGGCGACGTTCGAGCCAGCTGAGCGCGAACAGCACGAATAACGTGACTGCGATGGCGGCGCCCACCAGCAGCCAGGCGCCCAGCGCGCAGGCGATGCCAAGACCGGCAGCGATCCAGACAGTCGCCGCGGTAGTGAGGCCATGAACCGTCTTGGCCTTGACGTCGTGCAGGATGACGCCCGCACCGATGAAGCCGACGCCGCTCAGCACGCCGGTAACAATGCCTTGGACCACCCTCGAGACTGCATCCGGGTGGTCGCGCAAATTCTGAAACTCGATCACGGAAATCGAGATCAGCGCAGAGCCCAAGGCCACCAGCGCCAGGGTGCGCATGCCCACCGGCTTGTCGTTCATGTCGCGGTCGATGCCGATCACGAGGCCCGTAGCCGCCGCGACGAGCAGTCTCAGCACATCATCCAGTTCGTTCATCAAGACCCGCGTTTCTGGAGGGGCGACGCTTCGCGCACGTCGGACATGGACCTGCGAACTTGCTGCCAAGCGCGGCCGAGGTCCAAGCGTCCGTTGGTCGCATGCTGGCTGCGTGCGCGCCGGGACCGAGGCGTCATTGCCGCCTGAAGAACGACGACAGCGTCGATCCCGCGGACGACGCTGCCGCCTCCGGTTTCGCCGGTGCTGGCGCCGGCTGCGCGGCGGGAGCGGGGGCGGGCTCGTCGCGCTTGGTGCGTTTTGAGGAGTAGCTGCGGCGGCGTTGCGGCTTTTCGGGCTTCGCGCTCGACACAGGGGCCGTTTCAGCTGGAGGGCCAGCGTCCTGGCTCGTCTCCGAACCCTTGTCCGGGACTCTGTCCTGAGTCTTCTCTTGCGCCTTGTCTTGTACCTTGTCCGGACCGCCACGCATCGACAGGCGCTGGCCATCGAACACGGTGGTCTCGCAGTGACGATTGCTCTCGGCGAGACCCGCGCAGAATTTTGCGGCGGCGGCGGCATTGACCAGGGGGCCGGCGCCCAGGCGGAGCTGCATGCCGAGGCCGGTGTTGCCTTCCTTGATCATGATGATCGGCCGCAGCGCTGCGATCTCCGGGTTGGACTTGGTCACGCCGCGCCAGAGCGCGCGCAGGCCGTCGATCGAGTTGGCGCCGCCGAGATCGATCGCAAAGCGCGTCTGCTGAACGGCGATGGCAGGGGATTCGCTCTCGGCTGGCTCTGGCGGCTTGGTTGCTGCCGCCACGATTTCGGCTGCGGCGGGCGCCGGCTCGGCCTTCTGCTCGGCTGTCTCAGGTTGAATCAGTTTCGATGCGGCCGGGTCAGGTGGCGCCATGAGCGACTTGGCGGGCACCAGCGGAATGGTCGGCAGCGCCGAAGTCATGGCCGGATTCTGTTGCACGAGCGAGGCGGCGGCCGCGGTCTGCGGCGGCGGGCTCGGCGGCTCCTTCAACGTTTCCTTCTGAGCATCCTTTGGCGAATCCTTCTGAGCATCCTTGGCGGCTTCGCTGCGCGGCTTCTCGCTCGTCGCCGTCGGCGTCGAAGCAACCGGCGCGACATTGGGAGCCGCGGGTGCTGCGTCCTGCGGCTTCGCGCCCGGCGGCGGCGCGGCCGCTTGCTTGGCAATGGCGCCGGTGACGGAATCGAGCCCTTGCTCCAGCACGGTGACGCGCGAATACAGCCGGTCGCGGTCGCTGTTCAGCGTCTCGATCGCGGCGGCGAGCCGGCGCGCTTCGTTCTGGCTCTCCTTGGTCAGCAGCTGCAGCCGGTCGGCCTGGCGCACGAGATCGGCGGACGCAACCTGGTCGCGCCGCCAGCCGAGCTGGGCCTGGTTGACCATCACGGCAATGACGACGGCGCCGACGGCCGCCACGCCCCACGAGCCCAGCCGCCACATCAAGCGCCCGTCGAAGGCGCTTTCCTCGGCCAAAAGTCCGGAGAACAGCCCGCCGGTCTCCTTGGTGGAGAAAGCGTCCGCCAGTGGGTCGGAATCCTTTGCCATGAATGTTAAGCGCCCAGCCCCGTCCGGCTTCCCCGAATCAATCAGGGAACATTAACAGGAAAAGCGCGCCGCACTTGAATTCCGGGCGTTTGCGGGGGTAGCAAGGCGATAGCTTCCGAGGGCGTTGCCGCCCGTCCGCGCCAACTTGATTCGGCCATAGCTGTCAGGATTTCGATGACCGCCCGTTCCAGCCTCACGATCGTGCTCGCCGCCGGCGAAGGCACGCGCATGCGATCGAGCCTGCCGAAGGTGCTGCATCCGGTCGCGCACCGGAGTCTGCTCGCGCACGTGCTCGCCGCCGCACCCAAGGGAACCGGCACCTCGCTCGCGGTGGTGATCGGCCCCGATCATCAGGCAGTCGCGGATGAAGCCAAGCGCATCCGCCCCGACGCGCTGACCTTCGTGCAGGCCGAGCGGCTCGGCACCGCGCATGCGGTACTGGCGGCGCGCGAGGCGATCGCGAGCGGCGCCGACGATCTCCTCATCGCGTTCGGCGACACGCCGCTGATCTCGGCCGAGACCTTTGCGCGGCTGCGCGCGCCGCTCGCCCGCGGCGCAGCCATTGCCGCGCTCGGCTTTCGCGCCGCCGACCCGACCGGCTACGGCCGCTTCATCGTCGAGGGCGACCGCCTGGTTGCGATCCGCGAGCAGGCCGATGCCAGCGCGGACGAGCGCAAGATCGATCTGTGCAACGCCGGCGTGATGGCGATCGACGGCCGCCGTGCGCTCGACATTCTCGGGCAGATCGGCAATGCCAATTCCAAGGGCGAATATTATCTGACGGATGCGGTCGAAATCGTCCGCAGGCAGGGATGGGAGTCGGTGGTGATCGAAACCAGCGAAGACGAGGTGCGCGGCATCAACACCAAGGCGCAGCTCGCCGAGGCCGAAGCCGTAATGCAGGCGCGTTTGCGCAAGGCGGCGATGGAGGCCGGCGTCACGCTGATCGCGCCGGAGACGGTGTATCTGTCCACTGACACCGTGTTCGGCAAGGACGTGACGATCGAGCCGTTCGTGGTGATCGGCCCCGGCGTGTCGATCGCGGACGGCGCGGTGATCCACTCGTTCTCGCACATCGTCGAGACGACGCTCGGCAAGAAGGTCTCGATCGGACCCTATGCGCGGCTGCGTCCCGGCACCTCGCTCGGCGACGGCGCGCGCATCGGCAATTTCGTGGAGACCAAGGCGGCGACGCTGGAGGCCGGCGTCAAGGTCAACCATCTCTCCTATATCGGCGACGCCACGGTCGGCGCGAATTCCAACATCGGCGCCGGCACCATCACCTGCAACTACGATGGCTTCAAGAAGCACAAGACGGTGATCGGAAAGGGCGCCTTCGTCGGCACCAACTCCTCGCTGGTCGCCCCGGTGACGATCGGCAATGGTGCCTATATCGGCTCGGGCTCGGTGATCACGAAGGACGTACCCGACGACGCGATGGCGCTGGAGCGGAGCCCGCAGACCATCCGGGAAGGCGGCGCGGCGCGCTATCGCGAGATGAAGACCGGCGGCAAGAAGCCGGAGACGTGAGCGGCGCTATTCTTCGTCGGCGAATTCGGAGAAGATCGCGCGGGTCAGGCGCCAGCCGCGCGGCTTGGCGCGCTTCACCGGCTCGCCTTCGGGATGCTTGATGAAGAGGGGCTTGTTCTCTTTGCCGCGCAGCGGCGGCGGCCAATGCGCAAGGTGCGTGCCCGTGGTCTCGCTGGCGCGCAGATACATCGACGACAGACCCTTGCGGTCGGATGAGCCTTTCATGGCCTGGTTCTCCTGACCCGAATCGTTGGCCAAATGTATTGACAATGAGTTAACTGGCGCGGTTTAAGGCCGGCCAATTCGACGCAGACGACGCAGCGGTCGCGGGCCCGTGCTGACTCAATCAGCAATAATTATTGAGTATCTGGTTCCCTGCGATTTTCGCTAAAAACCGGGCGTGTCGTTTAGGCGATTTTCGACGATTTGGGGGATAGTGATCCGCATGTGCGGGATTGTCGGCATTCTCGGGCGCGAGCCGGTTGCAGAGCAATTGGTGGATTCGCTCAAACGCCTCGAATATCGCGGCTACGATTCCGCGGGCGTGGCCACGCTCGAAGGCAAGCACCTGGAGCGCCGCCGCGCCGAGGGAAAGCTGAACAATCTGGAGAAGCGGCTGGAGGCTGAGCCGCTCAAGGGTACCACCGGCATCGGTCACACGCGCTGGGCCACCCACGGCAAGCCGACCGTCAACAACGCCCACCCGCACGCGACCGAGCGCGTCGCCGTGGTCCACAACGGCATCATCGAGAATTTCCGCGAGCTGCGCGAGGAGCTCGAAAAGAAGGGCACGGTGTTCCACACCGAGACCGACACCGAGATCGTGCTGCATCTCGTCGACGATTTGCTCACGCGCGGCAATAAGCCCGTGGAAGCGGTGAAGCTGACGCTGGCGCGCCTGCGCGGCGCCTTCGCGCTCGGCTTCATCTTCGCCGGCGACAACGACCTCATGATCGGCGCCCGCAACGGCCCGCCGCTGGCGATCGGCTACGGCGACGGCGAGATGTATCTCGGCTCGGACGCCATTGCGCTCGGCCCGTTCACCGACACGATCAGCTATCTCGAGGACGGCGACTGGGCGGTGCTGACCCGCAAGAGCGCCGCGATCTTCGACAAGGACGGCCATGCCGTCCAGCGCGACAAGATCAGGCACGCCGCCTCGACCTCGCTGGTCGACAAGGCCAATTACCGTCACTTCATGGCCAAGGAGATCCATGAGCAGCCCGAGGTGGTCGGCCACACGCTGGCGCGCTACGTCGATATGGCGACCGAGCGCGTCGCGCTACCGGTCAAGCTGCCGTTCGATTTCAAGAACATCCAGCGCATCAACATCACCGCTTGCGGCACAGCGAGCTATGCCGGGTTCGTCGCCAAATACTGGTTCGAGCGCTTTGCGCGCCTGCCGGTCGAGGTCGACGTCGCCTCCGAATTCCGCTACCGCGAGGCCCCCTTGCGCAAGGGCGACCTCGCCATCTTCATCTCGCAGTCGGGCGAGACCGCCGACACGCTGGCGGCGCTGCGCTATGCCAAGGCCGAGGG
Organism: Bradyrhizobium sp. NBAIM03; assembly: GCF_020194055.1. Taxonomy (NCBI): domain Bacteria; kingdom Pseudomonadati; phylum Pseudomonadota; class Alphaproteobacteria; order Hyphomicrobiales; family Nitrobacteraceae; genus Bradyrhizobium; species Bradyrhizobium sp. NBAIM03. The sequence continues at coordinate 98,769 of NZ_JADYVS010000025.1, forward strand.
CGTGCACACGATCGCGGTCGTCAACGTGCCGACCTCGACGATCGCGCGCGAGAGCGAGACGGTGCTGCAGACGCTGGCGGGACCCGAGATCGGCGTCGCCTCGACCAAGGCGTTCACCTGCCAGCTCATGGTGCTGGCAAACCTTGCGATCGCGGCCGGCAAGGCGCGCGGCGAATTGTCGGACGAGGACGAGACCAAGCTGGTCCACGGGCTCGTCGAGGTTCCGCGCCTGATGGCCGATGCGCTCACGAGCGAGCTCCAGATCGAGAAGCTGGCGCACCGGATCGCCAAGTCGCGCGACGTGCTCTATCTCGGCCGCGGCACCAGCTTCCCGCTGGCGCTCGAAGGCGCGCTCAAGCTGAAGGAGATCTCCTACATCCACGCCGAGGGCTATGCCGCCGGCGAGCTCAAGCACGGCCCCATCGCGCTGATCGACGAGACCATGCCGGTCGTCGTCATCGCACCCCACGACCGCGTGTTCGAGAAGACCGTCTCCAACATGCAGGAGGTCGCCGCGCGCGGCGGCAACATCATTCTGATGACCGATGCCAAGGGCGCGGCGGAGGCGACGGTCGAGTCCCTCGTCACCATCGTCATGCCCGATATGGCAGCAGCCTTCACGCCGATGGTCTATGCTGTCCCGGTGCAGCTGCTCGCCTATCACACGGCCGTCGTGATGGGGACCGACGTCGACCAGCCGCGCAACCTCGCAAAATCGGTGACCGTGGAATAGGCAATCTGGATATCGATCGGCCGCTCTCTTCCAAAACCTGCTAGAAGACCCTAGCTTGTGGTAGCGACCGACCTGGAACCCGAATGACCCCCCGCGACGACGCGCCTGCGCCTCTTGATCCCGTTCCGGAACCGCATACCGGCCTGATGGGCCGTTTCCGCAATTATTTCCTGACCGGCCTCGTGGTGACGGGGCCGATCGCGATCACCCTCTATCTGGTCTGGTGGTTCGTTACCTGGGTCGACGGCGTGGTGCGGCCGTTCGTGCCGCTGGCCTACCGGCCGGAAACCTATCTTCCCTACGTCATTCCCGGCTGGGGACTGATTGTCGCATTCTTCACGCTGACGCTGGTCGGCTTCCTCGCGGCCAATCTGATCGGCCGCACGCTGGTCGATGTCGGCGAGACCTTTCTCGGCCGGATCCCGGCGGTGCGCGCGATCTATCGCGGCCTGAAGCAGGTGTTCGAGACGCTGTTCTCGGGCAAGGGCTCGAGCTTCCGGAAAGTGGGCCTGGTCGAGTTTCCTTCGCCGGGCATGTGGTCGATCGTGCTGATCTCGCAGTCGCCGAACGAGGACATCTCGCGCAGCCTGCCGGGGCAGGAGGAGCACGTGTCGGTGTTCCTGCCGTGCTCGCCGAACCCGACCACGGGCTTCTTCTTCTATGTCCCCAAAAGCAAGATCATCGAGGTCGATCTCACCGCCGAGGACGCCGCGACGCTGATCATGTCGGCCGGCGTGGTGCAGCCGGGCTCGTCGCCCGATCCGAAGAAGGCGGCCGCGCTTGCGGGCATGGCGAATGCTGCGCGGATTGCCAATGCCTCCACGCTCCGGCCCGAGCCTGCGAAGGCGGAGTAGGGCCATTCCGCCGCGGGATGGTCGCGTTCACGCGGGCGCATTCGTCCTCTGTTAGTCTCAGGTCGACCGAACCTGCCGCTCGGAATTCGACCTGGAGTGCACGATGTCCAAAACCATTGCGATCCTCGCCCCCGGCGCCATGGGCAGCGCCGTGGCCCGGCGCCTCAGCGAGAACGGTGCGCGCGTGCTGACGTCGCTCAAGGGGCGGAGCGAGGCGACGCGCAAACGCGCCGCGGACGCCGGAATGGTCGGCGCCGAGGACGATGCGATCGCGGACGCCGACATCATCCTCTCGATCGTGCCGCCGGGCGAAGCCGTCGCGCTGGCCGAACGGCTGGCCGCGCTGATCGTCAGGCGCGAGAAGAAGCCGGTCGTGGTCGATTGCAACGCCGTCAATGTCGATACCGTGCAAAGAATTGAGGAGATCATCGGGTCGGCGCAGGCGCCGTTCGTCGATGCCGGCATCATCGGCTTTCCGCCGCAGCCAGGTGGCAAGAGCCCGGCCTTCTACATGTCGGGCGAGCATGCCAAGGACGTTGCCGTGCTTGGGGATCTCGGCCTCGACGTGCGGATCGTCGAAGGCCCGGTCGGCGCGGCCTCGGCGTTGAAAATGTCCTATGCCGGCATCGTCAAGGGCCTCGCCGGCATCGGATCGGCGATGGTGATCGCAGCCACGAAGGCGGGCGCGGCCGATGCACTGCGCGACGAGCTCGCGCTGAGCCAGCCCGCCATCTTGGCGCGGCTCGAAGTCGCGCTGCCCGACATGATCCCGAAGGCCTATCGCTGGGTCGCCGAGATGCGGGAGATTTCAGGATTCCTCGGGCCCGATCATCCGGCCAGCCAGATCTACGAGGGCTTTGCGCGGTGGTTCGAGCATCTGGCGGAGGATGCGAAGGGGGAGGCTGTGGATGCGGGATTGATGAAGACCTTCGCGGCGAGCATCGCGCGGAAGAAGGCCTGATCGCGCGCATTCTCGCTCTCTCAACACGTCATTGCGAGCGCAGCGAAGCAATCCAGGCTGCCTCCGCGGGAAGATTCTGGATTGCTTCGCTGCGCTCGCAATGACGTGGAGGTTCCGGTGCCTTTGCGTCTGTCACGAATCTTGCGGCACTGCCTCAAAGTTAGCCCGCTCCGATCAGCGGAATCGCCTCGTCGCGCTCATAGAGATACAGCAGGCACCGCAGCGCTTCGCCGCGTTCGCCCTTCAGCTTCGGATCCTCCTTGAGGATTCGCAGCGCCTCGTCTCTTGCCTGGGCGATCAACTGGCCATGCACCTCCGGGCGCGCGATGCGGTAGCCGGGCAGGCCGCTCTGGCGCACGCCCAGCACGTCGCCTTCGCCGCGCAGCTTCAGGTCTTCCTCGGCGATGCGGAAGCCGTCGGTGGTCTCGCGGATCACTTTCAGCCGCGCCTTCGACATCTCGCCGAGCGGCTCGCCATAGAGCAGGATGCAGGTCGATGCTTCGGAGCCGCGCCCGATGCGGCCGCGGAGCTGGTGGAGCTGGGCAAGACCGAAACGCTCGGCGTTCTCGATCACCATGATGGTGGCGGCCGGAACGTCGACGCCGACCTCGACCACGGTGGTCGCGACCAGCAGGCCGATGTCGTGCGCGGCGAACTGGGCCATGACGCGGTCCTTCTCGGTGCCCTTCATCTGGCCGTGGACGAGGCCGACGCGATCGCCGAAGCGCTTTTGCAGGGTCTCGAAACGCTTGGTGGCGTTGGTGAGATGCTCGGTGCCCTCAGCCTCGGACTCCTCGACCAGCGGGCAGATCCAGTAGACCAGCTTGCCGGCTTCGAGCGCACGGCCGACGCCTTCCATGACCTCGCCGATGCGGCTCATCGGCACGGCGCGGGTATCGATGGGCTGGCGGCCGGCCGGCTTTTCGCGCAGCTCGGAGATGTCCATATCGCCGAAATAGGTCAGCACCAGCGTGCGCGGGATCGGCGTTGCGCTCAGCACCAGCACGTCGACAGCCTCGCCCTTGGACGTCAGCGCGAGGCGCTCGCGCACGCCGAAACGGTGCTGCTCGTCGACGATGGCGAGCGCGAGATCCCTGAACACGACATCGTCCTGGATCAGCGCATGGGTGCCGACGAGCAGGTCGATCCCGCCCTCGGCGAGCTCAGTGATGATCTCGCGCCGCTCCTTGCCCTTCTCGCGGCCGGTGAGGATCGCGACCCGCAATCCCGCGCGCTCGGCGAGCGGAGCGATGGTCTTGATGTGCTGGCGCGCCAGGATCTCGGTCGGGGCCATCAACGCGGCCTGCTTGCCGACCTCGGCGACCGCGGCGGCCGCGAGCAGCGCCACCACGGTCTTGCCGGAGCCGACGTCACCTTGCAGCAGGCGCAGCATGCGCAGCGGCTGCTTGAGGTCTTCGGCAATCGCCGCCGCAGCGTTGCGCTGTGACGGTGTGAGCGCGTAAGGAAGGGCATCGATGATCTTGTTGCGCAGATGCCCGTCGCCGGCATTGCGCACGCCCGCAGGACGGCGCAGCTGCGCGCGGATCAGGGCGAGCGCGAGCTGGCCGGCCAAGAGCTCGTCGAAGGCGAGGCGCGACCAGAACGGCCGGTCGGGCAAGATGTCGGTCAGCTCGACCGGCTGGTGCACGCGATTGAGCGCCTCCGCGATCGGCGGGAAGTCACATCGGCGCAGCACCTCCGGGCTGATCCATTCCGGCAGCGCGGGAAGCTTTTGCAGCGCCTGCGCGATCGCGCGGCGGAGCGAGCCGAGCGCGAGCCCTTCCGTCAGCGGATAGACCGGGTCGATCCCTGACAGCTTCGAGATCGCCTCCTCGTCGAGCACGCGATCGGGATGCACGATCTGCGGGATGCCGTCGTACATTTGCAGCGTGCCGGAGACGAAGCGCTTCTCGCCGACCGGCAAGAGCTTCTCGACAAAGCCCGGCTTGGCGCGGAAGAAGGTCAGCACCACGTCGCCGGTATCGTCGCTGGCGTAGACCAGATACGGCGCGCGCGAACTGCGCGGCGGCGGCGGGCGGTGACGATCGACGGTGACCTCCAGCGTCACCATGGTTCCAATTGCCGCGTCGCGGATCTTCGGCCGGGCCCGGCGGTCGATCACCTGGCTCGGCAGATGCAAGAGCAGATCGATTAGCCGCGGCGTCTCGCTGCGGCTGAGCAGGTACTGCAACAGCTTGTCCTGCTTCGGACCGACGCCGGACAGGCTGGTCACGGGAGCAAACAGTGGATTGAGCAGGCTGGGGCGCATTCGGGGAATCTAAGATCGTTCCTCGCCGTCATGCCCGGCTTTATGCCGGGCATCCACGGCTTTTTTTCCGCGCGACGTGGATGGCCGGGACATAGGCGAGCGGAAGCGACGCCGTCCTTCAGACGGCTATGCCCGGCCATGACGGATTGGAGGGACGACCTCCCGCAACAAAGGGCTGACACCGGGGGTCCAAGTGGCTATATCACCCCCGCCCGGCACGTCCGGGCTTTCTGCGTTTGACTGGATTTGAGACATGACGGGAACGACACGATCGAGCAGCGGGCTGGATGACCGCCGCAAGCGGCTTCTGTTCCGCTGCTGGCACCGCGGCACGCGCGAGATGGACCTGATCCTCGGCCGCTTCGCGGATGCCGAGATCGGCAATCTGTCCGACGACGAGCTGAGCCAGCTCGAGACCTTGCTCGAGGTCAACGATCCCGATCTCTATGCCGCCATCACCGGTGACAAGGTGCTGCCGGCCGACGTCACCGGCGCGCTGTTTGCCCGCATCAAGGCGTTCCCGATCGCGGACGACAACGCATGAAGCAGGGGATGAAATCTCCGGCCGAGCTGCTCGCGCCCGGCCGCGCGCTGACGCTCGCCAATGTCGCGGAAGGTGCCGAAGGCCTCGTCGTCTCCGATCTCGCCCGTGCCATCGCGGCGCGGCCGAAGAAGCCGGCGGTCAGCCTCGCCGTGGTCTGCCGCGATGGCGGGCGCATGCAGTCGCTCGAACGCGCACTTAGGTTCTTCGCGCCCGATCTGCCGGTGCTGACCTTCCCGGCCTGGGACTGCCAACCCTATGACCGCGTCTCGCCGCATGGCGGCGTTCTCGCCCAGCGCCTGACCACGCTGGCGCGGCTGGCCTCGCTCACCGGCAGCGACAAGCCGCTGATCGTGCTGACCACGGTGAACGCGGTGGTGCAGCGCGTGCCCGCGCGCGAGCTGGTCGCGGCGCAGGCGCTGTCGGTCGCGCCGGGCAACGTCGTGCCGATGGACACCGTCGTCGCCTGGCTCGAGCACAACGGCTACAACCGCTCCTCCACCGTGCGCGAGCCCGGCGAATACGCCGTGCGCGGCGGCATTTTGGATCTGTTTCCGGCCGGCCTCGAGCAGCCGGTGCGGTTCGACTTCTTCGGGGACAGCCTGGAATCGATCCGCTCCTTCGACGCGGAGACCCAGCGCACGCTGCTCGACATGCGTTCGCTCGACCTCGTGCCGGTCTCCGAGTTTCAGCTCGTCACCGACACCATCCGCAGATTCCGCATGGGCTATGTCGCCGAGTTCGGCGCGCCCGAGCGCGACGATGCGCTGTACGAGGCCGTCAGCGAGGGCCGCCGCCATCCCGGCATGGAGCACTGGCTGCCGTTGTTCCAGGACCGGATGGATACGCTGTTCGACTATCTGCAAGGCGCTCCGATCGCGATCGAGCCGCAGGCCGAGGACGCCGTGCGCGAGCGCTTCAAGCAGATCCTCGACTATTACGAGGCCCGCCGCGAGGCGATGGAGCATCCCGGCGGCGGCGCGATCTACAAGCCGCTGCCGCCCGACCGGCTGTACCTGACCGAGGAGGAATGGACCAAGCGCCTCGGCGCGATCCCGCTGGCGCGGCTGACGCCGTTCTCGGTGCCGACCGATGGCACCGGCGTAGTCGATGCCGACGCGCGCAAGGGCCGCGACTTCGCGCCGGAGCGCAACGACAGCAATGTCAACGTGTTCGAGTCCGTGGTCAGCCACGTCATGGCGCTGCAGGCGCAGCGCAAGAAGGTCGTGATCGCGCTGTGGACGGAGGGCTCGCGCGACCGCATGACCTCGATGCTGCGCGACCACAAGCTCGCCCACACCACCAGCGTCAACTCATGGCGGACGGTGCAGGCGACGCCGCGCAACGAGACTATGCTCGCCGTGCTCGGCCTCGAGAGCGGCTTCGAGACCGACGAGATCGCCGTCATCAGCGAGCAGGACATCCTCGGCGATCGCCTGGTGCGGCCGCGCAAGGCCAGTCGCAAGCTAGACAATTTCATCTCGGAGGTGACGAGCCTCACCGCCGGCGACATCGTCGTCCACGTCGATCACGGCATCGGCCGGTTCATCGGCCTGCAGACGCTGGACGTCGCCGGCGCGCCGCATGACTGCCTCGAGCTGCATTATGCCGCCGAGACCAAGCTGTTCCTGCCGGTCGAGAACATCGAGCTCTTATCGCGTTACGGCTCTGATCAAACCACGGTCGAGCTCGACCGCCTTGGTGGCTCGGGCTGGCAGACCCGAAAAGCAAAACTGAAGAACCGCATCCGCGAGATCGCGGGCGAGCTGATCAAGATCGCGGCCGAACGCATGCTGCACGAAGCGCCGAAGCTGCCGGTGCAGCAGGGCGTCTACGACGAGTTCTGCGCACGCTTCCCCTATGACGAGACCGAGGACCAGCTGGGCGCGATCGAGTCCACGCTGAAGGATCTCGAAAAGGGCCGCCCGATGGATCGCCTGATCTGCGGCGACGTCGGCTTCGGCAAGACCGAGGTGGCGCTGCGCGCCGCCTTCGCCGTGGCGCTCGACGGCAAGCAGGTCGCGGTCGTGGTGCCGACCACGCTGTTGGCGCGTCAGCACTACCGGACCTTCAGCGAGCGCTTCAAAGGCTTCCCGGTCAATGTCGCGCAGGCCTCGCGCCTGATCCCGACCAAGCAGCTCAACGAGGTCAAGAAGGGTATCGCCGACGGCTCGGTCGACATCGTCGTCGGCACCCACGCGTTGCTCGGCAAGGCGATCAAATTCCGCGACCTTGGCCTGCTCATCGTCGACGAGGAGCAGCATTTCGGCGTCAGCCACAAGGAGCGGTTGAAGGCGCTGCGCGCCGAGGTGCACGTGCTGACGCTGTCGGCGACCCCGATCCCGCGCACGCTCCAATTGGCACTGACCGGCGTCCGCGAGCTCTCGATCATCGCATCGCCCCCGGTCGACCGTCTCGCGGTGCGAACCTTCGTCGCCCCGCACGATCCCCTGATGATCCGCGAAGCGCTCCTGCGCGAGCGCTATCGTGGCGGCCAGGCGTTCTACGTGGTGCCGCGCATCGACGATCTCGCCGAGGTCAAGGACTTCCTCGACAAGAACGTGCCCGAGATGAAGGTCGCGGTCGCGCATGGCCAGATGCCGCCGGCCGTGATCGAGGACATCATGACCGCGTTCTACGACGGCAAGTTCGACGTTCTGTTGTCGACCACCATAGTCGAGTCCGGCCTCGACATCCCCAACGCCAACACGTTGATCGTGCATCGCGCCGATATGTTCGGCCTTGCCCAGCTCTACCAGCTGCGCGGCCGCGTCGGCCGCTCCAAGCTGCGGGCCTATGCGCTGTTCACGCTGCCGGCGCAGCAGAAGATCACGGCGCAGGCCGAGCGCCGGCTCACCGTGCTGCAGTCGCTGGAGACGCTGGGCGCCGGCTTCCAGCTCGCCTCCCACGACCTCGACATCCGCGGCGCCGGCAATTTGCTCGGCGAGGAGCAGTCCGGCCACATCAAGGAGGTCGGCTTCGAGCTCTATCAGTCGATGCTGGAGGAGGCGATCGTCAACCTCAAGGCCGGCGTCTCCGAGCCCGCCGCCGATCGCTGGTCGCCCCAGATCACCATCGGCATGCCCGTGCTGATTCCGGAGGACTATGTCAGCGACCTCTCGGTGCGGCTGTCGCTGTACCGGCGCCTGGCCGATCTCGACACCGAGGAGGAGATCGAGAATTTCGGCGCCGAGATGCGCGACCGCTTCGGCGTGCTGCCGGACGAGGTGCGCTATCTGTTCAAGGTCGCCGCGATCAAGGCGTTCTGCCGCCGGGCCAATGTCGAGAAGATCGACGCCGGCCCGAAGGGCGCCGTCATCGTCTTCCGCGACAATTCCTTCGCCCATCCCGAGCGCCTCGTGAGCTTCATCCGCAGCTACGGCCAGGCCGCCAAGGTGCGGCCCGACATGAAGGTTGTGTTCCTGCAGGACTGGGAGACCCCGGAAGAGCGTCTTGCCGGCACCACGGAGATCATGCGGCAGCTGGCGCAGCTCGCCGAGAGCAAGAAGGCGGCGTAGAGGCACCGGCCTCACCGCGTCATTGCGAGGAGCCCTTGCGACGAAGCAATCCAGAGTCTTTCCTCGGAGGGATTCTGGATTGCTTCGCTGCGCTCGCAATGACGGTGGTTATTGCGACAGCCCGCGAGAAAGCTAAGACGCCGCCCTTGACGCGTCCGCCGACAGCCGCGCCAGCAAGGACCTTGCCGTATCCGACGGCGACAGCGAGTCCACGCTGACCACGGGATCGCTGCGCATCTCGTGCTTGCCATTGGAGGTGTGGCGCATCACCGCCGACAGGCGGCGCGCAATCATGTGCGCGGTGCGAAAGTCGGTCTCGGCGAACACGACGATGACTGAGCCGTCCTTCTGCGCGGCGCCGAAATCCATCTGCCGCATCAGGCGGCTCAAGATACGCGCGGCGTCGAGCTGGGCGCGGGGATTGTTGGGATCGAAGGCGAAGCGGGCGACCGAAAGGCCGCCGCCGCGCGCCAGCGTCTGCTCGACCGCCTTGGCGAAATCGCGGGCGAAGGCTTCCACCGTGAGCAGGCCGCTGCGCGGATCGAGCCAGCCGCCGGCATCGATCGAGCGCAAGGTGCGGCTCAGCTGCGCTTCCATGGCGTGCTGGCGGATCAAGGGCAATGCGTTGGCCGCGATCCTCGCCGGCTCGCCCGCGATCAGCTCGAGATTGGGCAGGTCGTAGCTCTGGGTGAGCTGGTGGGCGGTGACGACCACGGGCAGGCTGCGGAAGCGGGTGTCCTCGGCGAGCACGGTCAGAAACGCATCGGTCACGCGCGCGGTAAAACCTTCAGCGAGCACGACGCCGTCGAGATCGCGGGTGTTGAGGTGTTTCGCGGCCGCCTCGATCGAGAGCGCACCGACCACGCCGACGCGCTCGCCGAACGCGACGGAGAGCGCAGGGTAAGCCGCGCCGCGGCCGATCAGGAGCACGGTGGCATCGCGTGCGGGATCGCCCTGCGGCAGCGCGATTTTCACTTCGGGCAGCCGGCGCAGAACCGTTGCGTGCAATGTGCGCACGCGCAGCGCCGCCCGGAGCCGCGCGATCAGCCGGTCGGGATTGCCGCCGCGCGAGGAGAAGGGCAGGGCGTTGTGCGGCAGCGTGCCCGCCGCATCCAGCGCCACGAAGGGCAGGTAAGGCGATTGAGCGGCGATCTTCTGAGCAAGCCGCGTCACATGCGGCTCGTGTCCGGCATGGACCGCAGCGAGAACCGCGGCCGGCTGCACCTCTTCGACCGCGCGCGGCGCGCTGGTCCAGTCGGTGTCGACGACGGGAAAGAGCCGGGCCTCGTCCAGCGCCGCCACGAAGGCGGGGCGTTCGGCATCGGACACAAACAGGATCGGGCCCGCCTGGGACATGTAAAAACTCTGATCGCGCAACAATTTGCCGCCGCAATCTAGTTTGGCCGCCTTAATGCTGCGTCAACGCAGGCGCTGAAACCGCGCCTAGACAGGCCCGGAGCGGTCGCGAAAAGCCTCGACCATCAGGGGGTTAAGCCCGAGCTCGCTGAGCGCCTCGCGGGCGCGGGCATTGTCCTGGGCGCGCCCGGCGAGCCGGTGGCCGGAGAGGCGGTCGGGCAGCGCCGTGAGCAGCGCGCCCTGGCCGAGCCGGCGCGCCCATTCCTGCAGGTCGTTTGAGAGGAAGCGATAGCCGCCGACCGCCATGATGCCGGAGGGCGGCGCTGTGATGCAGATCGCGCCGCTCGGGCGATCGAGCCGCGCGGCATAGCCGGTGTCGACATAGTCGCGCGGCGGCTGCGCCGTCAGCGTCTCGCCGACCGGCTGCGGCGGGGCGTAGGCCGCGATCGGCACCATCGCGCCGCGCAGGCCAAGCGTGCCCTTCGGCGTCAGCAGGATCTCGCCGGCGATGGAGGAGCCGGACTGCTCGCGCGGAGCGCCGTGCGGCCCCGGCATCACCGGCACCGGCATGCCGTCCTCGCCGCGGCGGGCGCCGAACAATCCGGCCTCGCCGAACAGGTAGACGTCGGTCAGCGGCGCATGCGGCGCAATCCAGGCATCGCTCGCCGCGACCTGCTCGGGCGCGCGCCACAGGCCGATGACGTTGCGCAAAGTCGGCATCCGCGCCGCGAGGTCGGCATCGCCGAGCCGCAGCGCGAGCTGCGCCGGCGCGATCAGCACCTCGCATTCGTGCTCGTTGATCTGCTGCTCCAGCACATCGTTCTCGAACGGATGATGCAGCGCCATCGTGCCGCCCGAGAGCAGCCACACCGCGAGCGAGGAGGCGAGCCCTGCGAACGACATCGGCGTGAACGCCGCCATCACGGTCGCGCCCTGCTTGATGTCGGCTTCGAGCGACATCGCAAGGCCGCCCGCGATCAGGCTGAAATGCGGCCGCGGCACCGGACGGAAGCCCTCCGCCGTGACGTCGAAGGAGATCATGGCCGCCTTGCGGCCGTCCTGGATCACGGCGCGCGTGGTGCCGGGCGGGCGTGCCAGGACGTCGTCGAGCGAAGCCATGCCTTCGGGCAGGTCGCTTCCGAAGCCGTAGACGTGCCGGATCGAGAACGCCTCGGCCGCGGCGTGCATGGCGAGATCAGCATAGCTGACGCCGTCGACCGTGCTCATGGTAACGATGGCGCGCGCGGCGGTGCGGTTGAGCGCTGCGGTCAGTTCCGCATGGCGCCAGAGCAGCGGCAGCACGGCGACGACGAGGCCGGCGCGATGGGCGGCGAGCACGGTCAGCACGAACTCGACCGTGTTGGGCAACTGGATCGCGATCACGGAATTGGCGGGCAGGCCGGATTCGACGAAATGCGCCGACAGCGCCTCGATGGCGGTATCGGCCTCGGTATAGCTCATCCGCCGCGGCTGGTGCCCGGTGATGCGTGCCTTGTTGAGCGGATCGAGCAGGGCGGTCGCGTGCGGCTGCCGCATCAGCGTGCGCTGAAACAATGTGTCGAGCGTCGGCGATATTGCTGGCTGGTTCACGGCGTCACTTCGCTTGATGAGCTTGCGGCTGCCCCTTCGACCACCAGGTCTCCGGCAAATAGCCCGAGAGCGAGGTGGTCTTGGGCCGTTCTATCCGATTCCAGCGCGCGATCCATTGCTCCGATACGTTAAACAGCGGGATTGTGTAGAAGCCCGCGATCAGAGCGCGGTCGAGCGCGCGCACCGCCGCAACGAAATCCGTATGTTCACGGGCCTCGAGCAGGGTGGCGATCATGGCATCGACGGCGGGATCCCTGGCGCCCATGTAGTTGCGGGTGCCCGGATTGTCCGCGGCCGCACTGCCCCAATAGAAGTACTGCTCGTTGCCGGGCGACAGCGACTGGTCCCAGCGGTTCTGGATCATGTCGAACTCGTAGGCGAGCCGGCGCTGGTCGAATTGCACGGGATCGACCGAGCGCACGCTGGCCTCGATGCCGGCGCGTCTGAGGTCGCGCTGGAAGGCGAGCGCGATGCGCTCCTGGTCGCGCGTCGTGACCATGATCTCGAAGGTGAAGGGGCTCTTGGTCGCGCGATTGCGCAGCACGGTGCCGTCGAGATCGTAGCCGGCCTGCGACAGCAGCTTCAGCGCGGCGCGCAGCGTGGTGCGGTCGCGGCCTGATCCGTCAGTGACCGGCAGGCGGTAGCTGCCGTCCAGGATGTCGGGCGGAATCCGTGCGGCGAACGGTTTGAGCAGCTCACGCTCGCGCGCATCCGCAGGCTTGCCATAGGCTGATAGCTCCGAGCCGGCGAAATAGCCGGCCACGCGCGAATAGAGCCCGAAGAAATAGCTGCGGTTCACCAGCTCGAAATCGAGCAGCAGCGTCAGAGCCTGCCGCACGCGGATGTCGGCGAAGACAGGACGGCGGGTGTTGAACACCAGGAATTCGGACGGCTGCGGCAGGCCGGGCTTGACGGTGTCGCGGATCACCTCGCCGCTTTTGGCGGCTGGAAAATCGTAGCCGTCGTGCCAGCGCAGCGGCTCGTGCTCAACGCGGAAATCGTAGAGGCCGCGCTTGAACGCCTCGAACTGCCCGTTGGCCTCGCGAAAATAGTCGAGCCGGATCTCGTCGAAATTGTAGAGCCCGCGATTGATGGCGAGGTTGCGGCCCCAATAATCGGGATTGCGCGTGAGTGTCATGCTGGCGCCGGGCTTCACCGCGGTGACGCGATAGGGGCCCGAGCCAATCGGCGCGGTCAGCGTCGTTTCCTCGAAGGTCGCGACGTCGATGGCGTGCTTCGGCAGGATCGGCATCAGGCCGAGAATCAGCGGCAGCTCGCGGTCGTTGGCGCCTGTCAGGTCGAATCGGACGGTGAGGGGGTCGGGCGCTTCGACCTTGGCGACCTTGCCGTAGTATTGCCGGTGATTGGGGCGGCCGCGGTCGCGCAGCAGCTGCCAGGAGAACAGCACGTCCTCTGCCGTGACCGGCTTGCCGTCGGAGAAGCGGGCGCGAGGATCGAGACGGAAGGTGACGAAGCTTCGCTCGTCATTGGTTTCGACGGTCCTGGCGAGCAGGCCATAAAGCGTGAACGGCTCGTCCTGCCCGCGCGCCAGCAGGCTCTCGACCACGTAGTTGCGGACCGGCTGCACCGCCAATCCCCTCACGATGAAGGGATTGAGGCTGTCGAAGGTGCCGAGAATGCCCCAGGTCAGGCGCCCGCCCTTGGGGGCATCGGGGTCGGCGTAAGGCATGTGGCTGAAGCCGGCGGGCATCGCCGGCTTGCCGTGCATGGCGATCGCATGGGCCTCCTCGGCCGCGGCGGTGCCCGCTGACAGCATCCCGGCAAGTGCAAGGGCAAGCGTATAGGGGCGGAGACCGGGGCCCTCGAAGAGGCGCTGGAACATGAACATCGGCACAAGGTGATTCGAGGACCGTCGGGCGAATCTTATCACAGGGAATTTGATGGGGCTTTCGCGCCAGACCGGCCAAAGACGCTTGTCGGCATTGATCTTTTCGTCGGCCACGTTAAGAAGGCACCCAATCGCGCAAGAGCGTCGAGCCCGTCACTTATCCGCCTCAATTGACGGGGAGAGAGCCGCGCCCAAGGCGGCCAGGTTCGGCGCTTCGGAGCGGTTCGGGCACTTCCCGTTCAGAAAGGGTTTTCCGCAATGAATTTCCGTTACTTGGCCGCGTCCGTCCGGCCGCGCGGGCGACTTCTCGCCCTGTTGACGGCGACGGCGTTGGCCGTTCCGTTTGCCGCCGAGGCCCAGACCCCTGCGCCGGCCCCCGGCGCAGGGG
>NZ_JADYVS010000247.1:0-400 GCF_020194055.1 Bradyrhizobium sp. NBAIM03
AAACGCGCCTTCGACCTCGACGACCTGCCCGGCGAACACCACGTCGAAACCCTCGCTGGGCTGGTCATCTACGCGCTCAAGCGCATTCCCAAGAAAAGCGAGACCGTCGACATCGGGCCGCTGCATATTGAAGTGCTCGACATCGACAACCACCGGATCGATCAGTTGCTGGTTTCGCGGCGCATCGATCCGCTCGCGGCGGCCGCGCCCTCGGCGTCGTGAGCGGCAAACACTTCCTTGGCGGCAAACATGCCGTTGAGTGCCGCCGGAAAGCCCGCGTATAGCGCCATCTGCAGGATCGTCTCGGTGATCTCCTTTCGCGTGAGCCCCACGTTGAGGCCCGCCGCAATGTGCACCTTCAACTGCGGTGCCGCGTTGCCCAGCGCCGTGAGCGCGGCAA
>NZ_JADYVS010000248.1:0-399 GCF_020194055.1 Bradyrhizobium sp. NBAIM03
GCGCAATGGTGTGCGCGGCTTCCAGGTTGGTCTTGAAGATCGTGTCGTCGAAGTTGCGCGCGCCCACGTAGCCGCCGGTGTTGACGTCGATGGTCGTCATCGCCTCGGTCTGGTCGATCATCAGGTAGCCGCCCGATTTCAGGTCGACCCGGCGCGACAGCGCGCGCTCGACTTCCGCCTCGATGTTGTACAGGTCGAAGATTGGCCGTTCGCCGGTGTAATGCGTCAGGCGCTCGACCACGGCCGGCGTGTACTCCTGCGCAAACTCGACGAGCTTCTGATGGTTCTCGCGCGAATCGACCTGGATGCTGCGCGTTTCGTCCGTCACGAAATCGCGCAGCACGCGCTGGGCGAGGTTCAGGTCCTGGTACAGGATCGAGGGGGCGGGCAGGGTGGTTG
>NZ_JADYVS010000249.1:0-399 GCF_020194055.1 Bradyrhizobium sp. NBAIM03
CAAGTACTACGTGCCGGACGTGGGCGCGTTCGTCATCTATGGGTTGATGGTCGTGCTGCTCGTGCTCTTCCCGGGCGGTTTGCTGGGGAGGCGCGCATGAGCGGGCTGCAGCAATTGAGGCGGTCTGCACGGCCTGTTGAGGGCTCTGCGGCGCATGGGTTGCCGCAAGCGCGTTGGTCGCCGTTTGAGATCGCGTTCTGGTGCGTGCCGATCGCGGTGTTCTTTCTTCTTCCCGATTACCTCGTCTTCGGCAGCCAGGTGTTGATCGTCGGGCTGTTTGCGTTGTCGCTCGACCTGGTGCTCGGCTATGCGGGCATCGTGTCGCTCGGACATGCAGGCTTCTTCGGGCTTGGCGCCTATACCGCCGGACTGCTCGCGGCACATGGCTGGGGTGAACCG
>NZ_JADYVS010000250.1:0-399 GCF_020194055.1 Bradyrhizobium sp. NBAIM03
GAGCATGCCTAAACCATTGCCTCCTGGGACAGCTAGGTTTGCACCGCCCGAAGCTTCAGTCTCGGCATACAGGTTCTCTCCCAGACTACGCAAGCCGGCCGGATTGACGAAATTGGCGAGTTGAAACGCCCCCACTTGCGTTCGATTGACCATACCTGGCGTCGTAACCGTAACAACACCGTCTTTGCCAATCATCAAGCTCGTGGCATTGCGCGGCACCATCATGGCAGGCTGCACCAAATAGCCGCTTGAGGTCACGAGTTGCCCCTGCGCGCTGATCTGGAAGTTGCCGTCTCGTGTGTAGGCCAGCGTGCCGTCAGGTCTTTGCACTTGGAAGAAGCCATTGCCGTTGATGGCTACGTCCGTCGCATTGCCAGTTTTTGAAAGATTGCCTTGCGA
>NZ_JADYVS010000251.1:0-399 GCF_020194055.1 Bradyrhizobium sp. NBAIM03
CAGGCGGATCGCGGCTGTCGCAGTGCCTTGCAGGATGGCCGTCATCAGCGCCTGCGCCTGGCTGCGCTGGGCATCAAAGGGCGAGCGCCCACAGAACACGACCGCGCCAAGCAGCCCGAGTGCGTAGACATCACAAGCCACGCCCACCGGCTCGCCTCGCAGTTGTTCGGGCGCCGCGAACTCCAGCGTCAGCGGCGAGGCCCCGGCGCGGGTCAGCTCCACCTCACGGTCGTCGAGCAGCCGGGCAATGCCGAAATCGAGCAGCCGGGGGCGGCCTGCAGCGTCGATAAGCACATTGCCAGGCTTGATGTCGCGGTGCACCACCAGCCGGGCATGAGCGTGCTGCACGGCCAGGGCCAGCTCGATCAGCAGGCCGACGCGTTGGCGCCAGCTCAGACC
>NZ_JADYVS010000252.1:0-399 GCF_020194055.1 Bradyrhizobium sp. NBAIM03
CGTTGTGATCCGCGCAGGCGGCCCAGCTCACGGATCACCTCAACACCGTTCATTTCACTGTGCGCCATGTTTTGCCAGAGGCGCTGTTGGGTCTGTTGCATCTGCTCTTGCAACGTCACCGGCGCTGAGAAGTTAAAATCAACCAGCGTGACGGAGGTAAAATCACCAATCAACTGGTTGATTTGCGGATGGATCGGCTGGCGATTGAGGAACGTCAGGTTCAGCGTAAATGTTGTGGTACGGCTCCAGCGCTCAAGGGTGGCGGCAAACAGCGTGAGCAGCGCGGCAGACGGTGTGACGCCTTGCTGCTGCCAGCGCTGTTTCACGGCCTGCCATTCTGTCTTGCCGATCGTCGATTTGAAGGTGGTGAAGTGTGGCGTTTCCGGGGGCGTCTCAACC
>NZ_JADYVS010000253.1:0-399 GCF_020194055.1 Bradyrhizobium sp. NBAIM03
AATATGGACCATAGGGGCTATCCTGGCAGTAGTGAACGGGATCTTCCCTTCGCAGCCGCTCGAAATAACCCCATATGCTATCATCTTGAAAGCGCTTGGCTTCGCTTACGTCCAGATTGCTCAGCGGGATCTTAAACGCGCCGTCGGTTCTGTAGTCTACCAATTGCGTTATCACGATCGCCTCCGCAGATTTTGCTCTCTTGAGAGCTTGCGGATCCACAGGTCGCGATCCATCGTTTCGAGCTGCCGTGACGTTTTGTTGCGAGCGGATCGTCGCCCCAACAGAGTATCCTAAAGCGCGGGCAGTCACCCCTACCAGTTCCGGCAGGTAAGGATGGCGTTGACTTTCTAACGCGATTTGCCCCAGTGGATTGATGAGAACAATCCTCGCTACACAGG
>NZ_JADYVS010000254.1:0-398 GCF_020194055.1 Bradyrhizobium sp. NBAIM03
GGGCGTTAATCAATTGATTCTGCACATTGATTTCCTGAAAGTTGTCTATTGTTCCCTGAATTTGCCCATATTCAACGGTTCCGCTGAATGCGGGTAAAGGGTCATTGGATTCGCCCTGAATACGTAGCGTCAGGGTAGTGCCATCTGTGTCAGGCGTAATATTCACCAGCGACATACGTAAAGTACCGATCTGGCTTTCCAGTCTTGCTGGTGTTTTTGCTCCAGGCAGAAGGTAAACCCCACTGCTGGATTTTGCATTCAGCTTGTTTTGCTGAGTGATTTTGAACGTTTCTTTATTGAGTTGCGTCATCTCCTGGTTCAGCGTGCTGACGCTGTGTTTCATCTGTCGCACTTCACTTTGCTGCGCACAGGCGCTAAGGCTGAACAGGCTTCCCAGC
>NZ_JADYVS010000255.1:0-397 GCF_020194055.1 Bradyrhizobium sp. NBAIM03
CGGCGGAACGTCGAGAATTTCAGCTTGTTGGCCTGCACGTGTTGCAGCAGACCGAGCCACACGGTCGGCACGCCAGCCGAGAACGTGACCTTTTCCTGCTCGAACAGTTCGAACAGCGAAGCACCGTCCAGTTTCGGCCCCGGGAAGACCAGCTTGGCGCCCACCAGCGGCACCGAATACGGCAGCCCCCACGCGTTGACGTGGAACATCGGCACCACCGGCAGGATCACGTCCTGCGCCGAGCACCCAAGCGCATCCGGCATGGCTGACGCATACGAGTGCAGCACCGTGGATCGATGCGAATACAGCGCGCCCTTGGGGTTGCCCGTGGTACCAGACGTGTAGCACAGGCTGGAAGCGGTGTTCTCGTCGAATTGCGGCCAGGTGTAGTCGGCGC
>NZ_JADYVS010000256.1:0-397 GCF_020194055.1 Bradyrhizobium sp. NBAIM03
CCCCCAGCCTTGGCTGCATCGCCGTGAATCGGTGACGATGCAAGGTAACTGCTTACTTGACTTCGACAGTCGCGCCAGCAGCTTCCAGGTCCTTCTTCATCTTCTCGGCGTCTTCCTTCGAAGCGCCTTCCTTCAGGACGCCACCGGCTTCGGCCAGGTCCTTCGCTTCCTTCAGGCCCAGGCCGGTGATGGCGCGGACGGCCTTGATGACCTCGACCTTCTTCTCGCCGGCGGTCTTCAGGGTGACGGTGAACTCGGTCTGCTCTTCAACAGCAGCGGCCGGGCCAGCGGCAGCAGCCACGGCAACCGGAGCAGCGGCGGAGACGCCGAACTTCTCTTCGATGGCCTTGACCAGCTCCATCACTTCCATCAGGGACTTCTCGGCGATGGCGTCGAC